>NZ_JBLZFX010000069.1:0-32612 GCF_050753345.1 Alkalinema pantanalense CENA528
CTTCAATGAATACCTTCTCAATCAATTTATTCACAAGTTAGAGCTTGACCCGACTTCGATTAAATCACATCCCAACTACTCAACCCTCTGTGAACACGGCATCATCGCCGCTTAATTTTGTCCGGAGTATTGATGCATGACAATTTTGGAAAATTCCCGAAAGGCTTGCCATTCAGTCAACCTGATAATTTGACTAAAAATAGTTTGTTTGTTGCGGTGTCTTTGCCATCAAGGTTCCATCAAGGTTTCGGTGGCGGTGGGATGCCTTTCTTTACCTTTTAGTCTAAACTCCAGTAACAAGTTTCTACGGTAAATCATGACCCGATTGCTCAATGGGTTGTTTGGATGGGGAATCGATCGGAGATTTTTTTGTTCAATTTTTTTGTTCAAACAATTGAATCGCACGGAACCAGTAGTAAGCTTCAGATTTTCCAGGTCGGCCAAATCGAGCCTTGGCAACCCACTGCTCTGCGGCTTCGCGATCGCCGTTGAATAAACTAATCAACTTTTGTTGTAATTCAGGAGAGGCTGGGGGCCGATCGCTCAGAGCTTGAAATCGGCTTTTTCCCAATAAAACTCGTAGATTGGATGGAGGCCGGGAGGAACGAGGCTGAGAGTGTCGCTGTGTGTTGGCTGGACTCGCCGATAATTGAACCCAGCTAATTCCTATCACAATCCCAATCAGAATTCCGATCAGTAAAACATTTAGCATCATTGGCGAAGCATTCCAGTTACTTGTGAAATTGTGACGCATTAAAATCACTGCCCCACTCATCCATAGGTTTGGACTGCCACTGATACTTGTTCTGGCAGCAATCGATCGCGTGCTGTGCCCCACTCAGCCGTTCCTGAACTCTCCAAGTCATACCCTGAATTGCTTGCATTAGCTAACCGTTTTGAAACAAATGAGACGATTCAATCCAGGTTGCCCATTCTAGGTTCAAAAATCTCTCTGCAACAGTGTCTACCAGCTTGACCGAGTTGCTTAGCTGCTTCAGCGATCGAACATCGTTTACACGCAATATCACCGAAAACTAAAAATTGAGCAGTTTTGTAAACTGGGATTGACAGAGGGATGCTTTATCCGTAGGCTAGTTTTTCATAGCGATCGCCATGGACATCCTTCTTTCGCGAGATGGTTTGTATGAAGCATGGGGTCGCTGGGTTCCCGAAAATTTAGGCCACTACTCGGGATTGCGGTCACAACCCCAAGTAGCTATTCCCCCTCGCTGAGGTAGCAGCAAGGCGGCTTGTTGAGAATTTTAACATTCGATCGAGCCACTCTTGTTTGTGATGTCAAACGGGGTGGCTCTAAATTTTTGGGCTTTCTTCCGATTCACAACAGGAGAAGCTCAATTATGGCGAAAGGTTCTAGCGATCGGGGCGATCGTTCGGTTCAGCACGAGCGGCAACGCTTACAGATCCACTTAATCGGTCATTACGACTTCATTCAAGACACGATTAATCAATTCCATGCGTTACGTTACGCAGATAGGATTCATTGGAGCCAACCCATGCCGATCGTGCATTCGGATGGGCAATACATCAGCATCCTGAGTCGCGAACGGCTGCGATAACGATTGCAGCATCAGTGTCCGCAGGTTTGTTTCGCAGTCTGTGGGCACTTTGGTTAGGGCGATCGAGGTTCCAGCACCAGCGATCGGCTTTTCAGGTTGTTCTGGGAGCGTCGTTTAAAATTTAAGTAAAGTGTATAAGTTGGAGAGGCGGCTTTACAGCTTACCTGCTTTGCATACTCGCTTAAATCTCAATCCTTCAAGAAGTCAAAACTTATGAGCATAGCGACTAGTCATAAGACAAAAATAACGATTCTGGGAAGACCGGCAGATCAGGGCAGATGGCTTTTGATCCCTTTTGGAATGAGTATTCTACTTTGCTTAGGAAGTGTATATTCCTGGAGTATTTTTAGAACTCCCTTGGAAAATGAACTAGGAATTAGTGCGAGTGAGAGCCTGTTGCCATATGCATTTGTATTGGTTTTCTATGCTGCACTAATGCCGATCGCAGGTTTTTACATTCCTCGTATTGGCACCCGTGTCATAACGGCAGTCGGAGGAATTATTGTAGGTTCAGGCTATATTCTTTCGAGCTTTGCTACCCATGTCGGAATGCTAGTCTTCACCTATGGGGTGATTGCTGGAACCGGGGTTGGTATTACCTATGGTGTTCCCATGGTTGTAGTATCCCGCTGGTTTCCCGATAAGAAAGGATTGGCTGTGGGGTTGACGATCATTGGATTTGGACTCTCACCCTTGATCACGGCTCCCCTGGCGAACCATCTAATCAGTGTCTACACCGTTCGACCCACCTTGCGTATTCTTGGCATCGCCTTTACAGCCATTATTTTAGCCATTTCCCTGACTATGAAGTTGCCACCTAAAGGCTGGCATCCTCGGCAGAATATTGCAGATTCGGCATCGATTTTGGACTCAAATTATCCTAAGAACTTGCTGAAGAGTCAATCGTTTTATGGACTGTGGATTTGCTATGCGATCGGAACTCTAGTAGGTTTGAGTGCGATTGGCATTTCCAGTGCGGTAGGGGAGGAAATCATTCATATCAATCCGACCATGGCTGCTCGTAGTGTTGCCTTATTTGCTCTGTTTAATGGGGTGAGTCGTCCATTATTCGGTTGGTTAGCAGATCGGTTTAAGCCTCACTATATTGCCATTTTGTCCTATGTGCTGATCTTAATCGCCTGTGTGTTAATGGTGAATGCTAAGACTGGACAAGTCGGTACCTACCTCATTGCCTTCTGCCTGTTTTGGTTCTGTCTTGGGGGCTGGTTGGCCATGGCTCCAACCATAACGTTAGGCTTTTTTAATCCTGACCAGTATGCTCAAAACTACGGCATTATCTTTACAGCTTATGGAGTTGGCGCTTTGATTGGAACGTTAGTAACGGGTCGCGTTCGAGATTTATTTGGGACGTACACCTATGTGTTTTACCCCATGGCATTGCTGGCAATTATAGGTATTGTTGTAGCTTGTTTATTGCTCAAAAAAGAAAAATCTTCATCTACTGCGTAAAGCGGGGTAAGGATAAGAAACCCACAAGCACTTGAGAGCCTAACAACATAATAAATAAATAAATAAATAGGCCCTGAGGTGGACGGGCATCGTTCTTCGATGCGGAGTTGAAGTTTACTTGTCGCTGCGGAAAGGGAACGTTAGACCGCTCAGTTTTTGAGAGAAAAAGAAAATATAGATTAGTTGAAACGATGACTATTTCTATCTCGCATATTTCTAGAATAGAAACGATCGCTCTAATGGTTTTTAATTGTCATCGCTAGACAAGCGATCGCGAATAAAATCTCGAAAACAAGTCACCTTGGCAGGTAACAGTCGCCAACCCTCATGGAGTAAATAGAGATCACTGGACTCGCCCACAGACCATTCAGAGAGAACAGGAATTAAACGATTCTCTGGCGTAGAAGCCGCACTAACGAACCGCCCCAAAAAATTCGGTAGTAATGCAATGCCAATCCCCGCGATCGCCATGGTTTGAAGATAGGTAAAATCATTCGCCATCATCCGAGGCTGGAATTTCACTGAGATTCGACGATTCCCTTGCTGGAAGGTCAAAGGTTTATTGCCGGGAAAGCGTTGATGGCAGAGAATACTATGCTGACTGAGGGCGTCAGGAGACTGGGGCGTGCCCTGCCGAGCCAGATAGTCAGGACTGGCAAGGAGCCGCGCCGAAATCGGCATTAAGCGACAAAATAAATAATCTGCATCGGGTAGCGTTTTAGCCACACGCAACGCAATATCAATTTGATGGGTTTTGAGATCGAGCATTTGCTCCGATAGCACCACATCTAAGCGAATCTCTGGATAGCGATCGAGAAAGTCTGCCATCAAGGGTGGAAAAATAGACAGCCCCAAATCCATGGGCATAGTAATCCGCAATAGGCCCGACGGAGCTTGACGGCTATTGCTCAGTTCGGTGGCTCCTTCATCCAACACCGCTAGCGCCTGCAAACTGCGGTGATAAAACGCCATCCCCGCTTCGGTGGCAGAGACCGCCCGCGACGATCGATTGAGCAATTTCACCCCTAACTGATTTTCCAACC
This sequence comes from Alkalinema pantanalense CENA528, assembly GCF_050753345.1. Taxonomy (NCBI): domain Bacteria; kingdom Bacillati; phylum Cyanobacteriota; class Cyanophyceae; order Leptolyngbyales; family Leptolyngbyaceae; genus Alkalinema; species Alkalinema pantanalense. The sequence goes on from NZ_JBLZFX010000069.1 coordinate 4,091, forward strand.
GAGTAATGCGACGGCTTACACTCCCCTTCGTTTCCCCCAAGAGTTCGGCAGCACGGGTAATGCCACCACAATCAATGATGGTACAGAGCGATCGCAGATCAGCTAGGTCACCGCTAAACGTTTCCATGGCAGCAAGTTTCCATTTTAGAAACAATGAGTTCCAGATTCACCCATTGTTTCACAATAGTTCACTGATTTATCCTGGGAGACATCAAGACTTTCTCGCTAAAAATGCAGAACATCCTCCCATTTATCCATCCCGCCATAATGTGGGGCTCAGTCGGTTTATACCTGTATGTCGGCTATCTCGGTTGGCAATCTCGCCGGATTCGATTTGTCAAAGGAGAAACCCGCAAAGAATTAATTCAAAACCATGTGGGTGCCAAACACGCGAAAGTAGCCCCTTTGTTACTGGGATTGTTGCTAGTCGGTGGAGGACTCGGGGCGATCGTCAGTTATCAATTTACGAAGGTCTTTCTGGGGGGGCTACACGGACAAATCGGAGCCTTGATGATACTCCTGATTATCGGTGCAGCCAGCTTAGCTCCCATGATGAAAAAAGGAGTGTCTTGGGCAAGACCTGCCCATGCTGGAATTGGCATTCTGTTATTCATTTTGTACCTGTTTGAAATTCCCAGTGGTATGCAAATTGTGCAAGGCATTTTGAAAGCAACAAGCTAGATCGACAACCCTCAGCCAACCCTAATCAACAGGAAATAAAAACATGACCACGAATGAACGTTTACTCGTCACTGGCGCATCGGGACAGCTTGGACAACTGGTTGTAGAAGCACTACTTCACGCCGGACAGACCAATCTGATTGCCACCACTCGCCAGCCAGAAAATCTTGCTCACTTCGCCAGCCGTGGGGTGGAAGTCCGCGCCGCCGATTTCAACCAGCCAGAAACGTTAGTGCCAGCCTTTGCGGGTGCGACGCGCTTGCTATTGATCAGTACGGGCGATGTTGGTTCACGCATTCCCCAACATCAAGCCGCGATCGCGGCGGCTCAAGCGGTGGGGGTTCAGAACATTATTTACACCTCTACGCCAAATCCTGACCATTCTCCCTCAGGGGTTGCGCCAGACCATGCCGCGACGGAACAGATCATCCGAGAATCAGGGCTGACCTATACCTTTTTGCGGAACAATCTCTATGCCGAAAATCTATTCCATAACTTACCGACTGCCTTGAAAACTGGGGTGCTATTAGGCTGCGCTGGAGATGGGAAGGTTGCCTACGTGCATCGCGGCGATTGTGCCAAGGCCGCCGCCGGTGCGCTGTTGCAAGCAGAAAAGTTTGCTAATGTTGCCCTAGATATCAGCGGGCCGATCGCCTATACCTACAGCGAACTGGCTGAACTAGTGGCTAACCTCACTGGTAAGAACTTGGTCTATCAGGATGTGTCGCCAGAAGAATTCCTAGCAGCCTTGGTACAGGGTGGCGTTCCCGAACCCTTTGCACAGCTATTTGTCGGCTTCGATCGCGCCATGCAGCAGGGCGACCTCGCTGCCGTTACTGATGCTGTCCAACAGTTATCGGGACAGACTCCGCAAGATATCACTGAGCTGCTGCGAGGAGGATTGCTTTGAACGACTCTTTAGCTATCCCCACCACGCCTCAGCCATTACCCACCTATTTTATTTCCCACGGGGGTGGCCCTTGGCCCTGGATGAAAGACCAAATACCAGGGTGGGCAATGCTGAAGGCTTCTTTACAAGCCATGCCACAAATGATCGGCACAATGCCCAAGGCGATTTTGGTGATTTCAGGACATTGGGAAGAGTCCACACTTACGCTATCGTCGGCAGCACAACCCCCGATGATCTATGACTATTCTGGCTTTCCGGCCCATACCTATCAGGTGCAATATCCTGCGCCGGGTTCGCCAACATTGGCAGAGCAGGTGCGCGAGTTACTCAGTTCAGCCGGGTTTGCGGTTAAGTTAAATCCCCGTAGAGGATTCGATCACGGGACTTTTGTGCCCTTGGCCGTGGCCTACCCCGAAGCAACGATTCCGGTTGTCCAGCTATCGATGCAGTGCGATTACGATCCGGCGTTTCACCTCGCTGTGGGGCAGGCGATCGCCCCCCTGCGGCAAGCAGGAGTTTTAGTCATCGGCAGTGGCTTGAGCTATCACAATCTTCGGCAACTGGGGCCTCAAGCCAAGCAGCCTTCCCAGCAGTTTGATCAGTGGCTGACTGAGACCCTCTGCACCCTGCGGGGGAGGGAGCGTCATCAACGACTCATCCATTGGAGCCAAGCCCCCGCTGCCCGCATTGCCCATCCCCAGGAAGATCATTTAGTGCCGTTGTTTGTTGCGGTGGGCGCAGCGATCGATGAATTGGGCGATCGGGTCTACCATGAAGATACATTTCTTGGAGGAATTGCAGTTTCGAGTTTTCGATTTGGGTAACGCCAGGTTAGACGCGATTGGGGAGATACAGCCTAAGCTACGCCCTTGGAGGCAGAGGAAGCAGATCTGAGCAGTCAGGAACTATCGCCAATGAGCTTAGGACAGTGGGATGAAATCACTCATCTGGAATCGGCCTAGTTAAGGTTGCTTAACGCTACTCAGAGAGAAAGAACTTTCCATTCTCTGTCCTTCCAGCATTTCAGTTCATGTTTCAGAGTTGTGGTGATTACTATTTCTTTATCGATCGCATCATCAATATCATTACAAATTCGGCACGGACTCATCGATCGAGGCTTTCGCGACATTAATCTATTTGTTTCCCACCATTCGATCGAGATTCTAGCACCAGCGATCGACTCGTTATCCTAGAATCCCTTTCACCTAAAAAACTGGATCCCACTTTATAATTCGTAGGATCCAGATTCTTCAATTTATTTAGTTGTCTTAAAACAAGACATTCGCTTCGAATTGAACCATCAAAACCATTTAAACTCGAGCCAGAAGCAGGTCTGCGAAAGATATCAGGATCCAGCTCTGGAGAAATCTATTTAATTGTTATGGAGCGTGTCTTCAGAACTGCGTTGTGCCTTGATGGATTGAAGCTGCTGGAGAAGGGAGTCAGCTTCGGCCTGAAGATGCAGGAACTTGACCTGCTGATCTTCGTTGTAGAGGGCGCGCATCCGTTCAACCACTCGATCGCGACTAGAAGATTCAGTTAAGGGGGCAGATGTCATCATCGTTTTAGTCATGTTGCTTACTCACACCGCGTTTTTATCTTAGCTCAAGCGTCAGAGCAAATTGTATCTTTATGTTGCATTTTTCCCACGAATGTGGAGTTTTGTCCATCTCAATTTTCGGAGTTCTTTACAGTTCTTTACATTTTTTCTAGACCCTCCCTGTAATCTTCACCGGAGATCACGAGGCCGGATGCCCGATCGGGGTAGACTAAGATCTCCTACAGTACATCCTCTAGTTGAATTCAAGCACTTAAGACCGTGACCCTAAGCCTGTCTGCCAATGAATCCAGTTTGCGTCAACCTGTCGCCCAAACCTGGAATGGGTTGATTGATGCCTATCGGCGCTATCTTCCTGTGACAGATTCAACGCCGATCGTCAGCCTGTGCGAGGGGAATACCCCCTTAATCCCAGTACCCACGATCGCCGCAGAAATTGGACGGGGGGTTCAGGTCTATGTGAAATATGACGGTCTTAACCCCACCGGAAGTTTCAAGGATCGGGGAATGACCATGGCCATTACTAAGGCTAAGGAAGCTGGGGCGAAGGCCGTTATCTGCGCAAGTACTGGGAATACGTCTGCTGCCGCTGCCGCCTATGCCCGCCGGGGAGGGCTGCGAGCCTTTGTGTTAATCCCCGATGGCTACGTGGCGCTGGGTAAGTTAGCCCAGGCATTGCTTTATGGCGCGGAAGTTCTGGCCATCCAAGGGAACTTCGATCGGGCCTTGGAAATTGTGCGAGAAATGTCAGAAACCTACCCCGTCACCTTGGTCAACTCCGTCAACCCCTACCGCTTGCAGGGCCAAAAAACGGCGGCCTTTGAGGTGGTAGATGTTTTGGGGGATGCCCCCGACTGGCTCTGCATTCCCGTGGGCAATGCGGGAAATATTACTGCCTACTGGATGGGCTTCAATGAGTACCAGGCAGAGGGCCGCTGCTCCAAACTGCCGAAGATGATGGGCTTTCAAGCAGCCGGATCCGCACCATTGGTCACTGGAGAAGTAGTAAAGAACCCGGAGACCTTGGCAACGGCGATTCGGATTGGCAACCCGGCCAACTGGGACAAGGCGATCGGGGTGCAGCAAGCCAGTGGCGGTGGGTTCAATGCGGTCACCGACGATGAAATTATTGCGGCCTACCGGAAACTAGGCGGGAACGAAGGGATTTTCTGTGAGCCTGCCAGTGCCGCTTCTGTAGCAGGTTTGCTGAAGTTCAAAGATGAAGTGCCTGCGGGGGCGAAAGTGGTCTGCGTGTTAACCGGGAACGGCTTGAAGGATCCAGACTCTGCTATTAAGTTCAGTGAGAATAATTTTCACCAGGGCATCGCCCCGAATTTGCAGGATGTCGCTACGGTCATGGGCTTCTAGGTCATCCCATTCATCTAAGTCATCCCATTACCAAGTCAGGCCAGCGAATCCGGTGACGGGAAAAAGGGAAAGGGATTGAACGGAGATTAGACTGTTCAATCCCTGTTTGTTTATGGAAAAGTTTATGGAAAAAGATTGAACGTTAGTCAGAAGTTCTCATTTTTCTCAGCGTGTCCATGGCATCGGCGAGGGCAAGGGTCATGTCCTTGCGGGTACGATCGTGGGCTGACTGTTCTTCCTTGAGAGCTTGGGCCAGTTGTTCCCGTTCTGACCAGACTTTGGCCAGTTGCATTTTTAAATCTTCCATACTGACGAAGCCATCGGTTTGGGTGGCGGGATCGGTTTGGGTAGCAGGGAGTGAGGAACCTTGATCAGGAACCGTTTCTGGCAGAGCGTTGGGAAATGGGGCGATCGCGGGGCCAGATTGCAGTTGGGTTATTTCGCGTTGCAACGCAGCAATTCTCGTCTGCATAGCCGTAACATCCTGTCGCCGCTGTTGGGCTTCGGTTTCGTACAACTGTCGCCACTTGTCAGCGCTGGCGGTTGTCTCAGCAAGATTTTGCTGAAGATCGGCGATTTGTTGCTTCAGGTCTTTAATTTCGTTTAGCCACTGGACAATTTCTTGGGACATTGGATGCGGAGCAAAGATGAAGAATTTAGTCGGCAGGAGTATTTATTGTAATCACTTCCAGTTTTTTTGAGCCTGCTCTAAGACATAGGCTGCAACATTCTCGATTTCCTCGGGGGTTAGACGATCGGCGTAGGCGGACATGTTGGCTTTGCCGTTGGTGACGAGGGCGATGATGGCGTCTTGAGTAGCGACTTGATTTTTCTCCAGTGCTTTGAGTTTCAGCGTTTTGCCGCGCCGCACAATGTTACCGCCCCCGTCATGGCACCCGGCACAGTGGAGGGAAAAAACCTGTTGGCCTTGGGTGAGGTCGATCGCGCGGGCGGGCATTGCGGCACCCAGCCAGAGGCTAACGGTCAGCAGGAGCATGAGATGTAAAGGCAGAATGAGCCGTTTCCAGGTTGTGCGGAAGCCAGACAGACAGAGGGGTTGGGAGTCGATCGCGCAGTGGATGGACAGGATTTTGGGCATTGGGTGGAATACCTGATGGAGGAGTGATGGCGGCTGGACAGCGCGCGGGACACAAAGGACACGATCGGCTTGACTAACCACTATCAGATATTATCCAACCTGTAAGTCACTGGCCGTGTCTGGCGATCGTGTTCTGGTTTCCTCTTTTTGCGGGGGGGCTTTACTCCAATCCTTGATCGCGTTCCATCATGCTGACGTATTGCCAGTCGGAACCGGGCACGGGCATTGGTGAACTCCAGCGAATGCGATCGCTAAATCGTAAAACATGGAGCTGATTAATCGCGGATTGCACTTCCTCTCGGGTGCCGAATAAGTAGAAGCGAAAGGGTCTTCGATCGGACTCACTGGCGCGATCGAAGTTCACAAAGCCAGTCAACATGGGATTTCTCCTGGTTGTAGATGGGGGAAGAAATCCCAAAAATTAAAGCCACCCTTTTGCGCAGGACAAGTAGGGTGGCCCGATCGAATGCTAAAATCCGTGTCAGACCGCCTAGCTGCTGTATCCAGCTTGGGGTTTAGCTGCCTTACGTTGTTGGACGCAACTAGGGCAGCGCTTTAATTTTTGGGGTCTTAGCTGATGCGGTCGGGACTTGCGAACACGGTTGCATTCAGCTATGAGAAACAAGCCTAGGGGGAAACTGGGGCGCTGTCAACTATTTTGCGATTGTTTACGATGTTGTGATGTTTGGTAACGTGGCATCTGGCAACAGAGCATTTTGGCAACATGTGTCTAGTCGTGGGGCTTTTGGTGACAATGAGGTGAGGTAAGAATCGAATACGCTGAAGCAATTCCTTTAACAATGTGTCCTTTGTTATTTCAATTTCCTCAGAACTGTTTTCTTCAGAGATATAGCGACTACCTGCACTATTGATTTTTCTAGACTTAATTTTTTCTAGAAAAGCTGTTCTAAGTCTCGATAACCACTAATGATTCTGACAATATCAATACCGTCTGGCCTAGGATAATAAAAAATCAGGTAGTCTTCTACAGGAGCACCTCGTAGATTAGGGGCGAGTTGATCATACGCCTTGCCCATACTAGGAAATTGGGCGAGGAGCTTTGCCTTTTTTCGGATTGCATCAAACGTTTTACTAGCGGCCAAGTCATTACTTTGAGAAATATACTGGCAAATAGACTCTAAATCCTGAATCGCTTCTGCGGAGAATGAGTAGGTATTCATGATTCAGTGGAAAAGCCATATTGAGTTTGTAACCGATCGAAGACTTGTTCTCCGTCAGTGACTTCTCCACGTTGAATTTGTTCAGTCCCAATCTCAATCATTTGTTTGAGTTCACGTAGTTTTTGGTGCTTGGCAGCGAGAAGGGCGATCGCGTCGTTGATGAGATCGTCAGGGTTAACGTAAGCACCGGATTCAATCTGTGTCTGAAGAAATGCTTGTTGTTCGGGTCTCAGGGTAATATTCATCCCAATCTCTCGTAAATCACGTTAACCTCCCCCCTATTTTAACTTCTCCTTCGGAAGGCAGCCTGCAATTGGGGGTAAAATCTGGCTAGAATTAAGTAGTAAGGCTGCGAGGATTATCAGGCAATGAATGTGCAATTAGTCGATTCCATTCGATCGCTTATCGATGCATTGCCAGAGGAAGAACGAAGTGAAATTTGTCGTTACCTCATGCAAAATAAAAATGCTCAATCAGTTGACTTAAATCAATTCAGTGGTGTTATTCAACTTCAGCAAGATCCCTTGGTGTACCAGCAACAGATTCGCGATGAGTGGACAGCATGACAATTCGATACGTGCTAGATACTAATGTGGTTTTGTATTTGCTAGGTGGACGTTTAATCAATCCACTGCCGATCGGCGAGTTTTATCTATCTGTGATCAGTGAGATGGAAATTTTGTCCTATCATTCACTCACTGGGCCAGAACGTTTACGCATTCAGCAATTTCTCTCTCAGGTGACGATCGTTGATTTAGGGGGATCTCTGAAACGTGAAGCGATCGCACTTCGTCAAAAGTATCGCTTGAAATTACCAGATGCAATTGTTTGTGCAACGGCGTTATCAATTGGTGGAACTCTATTGAGTAACGACGTACAGCTAGGCAGAGTCACTGAGATTAATGTAGAAATGGTTGCGATTCAATGATAGGGATTTGATCGCGAACATCGCCCCAAACTTCGTCTGGATCGATTGTCAACCCGGAAGCAATCATCTCTTCCCGATAAGCGTCGATCGTGTCTACGATGGTCATTTTGGGTTTTGCGATTTGGCGCGATCGAATGAGCTGAAGCAATTCCTCTAGCAATTCCTCATCTGCTGTTTCGAGTTCTTGAAGTAGGGTTTCTTTGAGTATCATAGGACGATTGACCTTTATTCTGTAAATAGGTTGATCAGGGGAACTCCTGTTCCGATGAAATCTTTTTCATTTCGAGTGATGAGGGTAAACCCGCCATGGAGGACTGTAGCGGCAATGAGGGAATCCATTAGAGGTAAGACTCGACCTTGTACTTCTAATCTAGCAATGAGGTTTCCCCAGAGAATCATAGTATTGAGATCTAAAGTCGGAGTTCTACCCGAAAAGCGGCTAAGCAAATCGTTTTCTAGCCAATGTTCAAGGTCTGCTTTTCGTCGAGAGTCAGGAAGTCTACGAATGCCTTTTGTCAGTTCTCCGATCGTGATGACGGATAAGTATAAATCACTGGCAACTTGTGAATCCAGCCAATCAAGGACAGTTTGATTAGGGCGTTTTGCAATGAGTTCTGAGATAATGCAGGTGTCAAGGAGATATTTCATAGAATGACTCGATCGGGAATAGGACTCTGATCACGAGTGAGATCTAATTCATCTGCGAATTCACACAGTGGAGAGTTGCGGAAGAAGTCTACGATCGAGGTTTGGTTGATGTTTTGGGTGTGATCCAAGGGGGTAGAGGCTTCGCTAACGGCCTGAGATGGGAGAGCTAAGCTTTGGGCAATGACTTGAATGAGACGAATCCGTTCGTTACGATCTAGCATGAGCAGTTGTTGCTCTAGTTCCTGAATCGTCATGATGGTTCTCCCTAAAGCGATCGACGCTTCCATTTTAACTGCTCTATTTTCTTACTTCCACTGTCTGCAAATCCGCTGCATTTCATCGACGATGCCCCGCAGGGCTCCTGCTCCTCCCATTTCCTGGATCGCAGGGGCGAGGTGGCCTAAGGCAGTCATGAGGTCGGCGCGGGTACCTTTGGCGAGGGTGTGGAGGAGGGGGTGCCAGCGGGGGAGGATTTCGGTGAGGGGAAGGTGGGGGAGACAGGTCGTGAGAGCGTTGGGTTGGGTGAGGGAATGGATGGCTTGGTAGACTTGGGGTAAGTCATCAGCATTGTCGATTTGCGCCAGACTACTCAATACCTCTGCCCGTTTGGATTCATCGTGAATTGAATGCGCTGCTTGCAATGCTTCTGAGAAATCGGCTTGCTCGAGTTTCGCTAATGCTGTCAAAACCCTTGCACAACCGTACTCATCCTGAATTAAACGCGCTGCTTCCAATAATTGTGAGAAATCGGCATGGTCGAGTTTCGCTAATGCTGTCAAAACTCTTGCACAACCGTACTCATCGTCAATCGATCGCGCTGCTTCCAATAATTGTGAGAAATCGGCTTGCTCGAGTTTCGCTAATGCTGTCAAAACCCTTGCACGCCTGTCCTCATTCTGAATTGAACGGGCTGCTTCCAATGCTTCTGAGAAATCGGCTTGGTCGTGTTTTGCTAATGCTGTCAAAACCATTGCACGACTGTACTTATCCTGAATTGAACGGGCTGCTTGCAATGCTTCTGAGAAATCGGCTTGGTCGTGTTTCGCTAATGCTGTCAAAACCCTTGCACGACTGCGCTCATCCTGAATCGAACGCGCTGCTTGCAATAATTGTAAGAAATCGGCTTGGTCAAGTTTCGCTAATGCTATCAAAACCCTTGCACGACTGTACTCATCCTGAATTGAACGCGCTGCTTCCAATGCTTCTGAGAAATCGGCTTGGTCGTGTTTCGCTAATGCTGTCAAAACCTCAGCACGACTGGACTCATCCTGAATTGAACGCGCTGCTTGCAATAATTGTGAGAAATCAGCTTGGTCGTGTTTCGCTAATGCTGTCAAAACCTCAGCACGACTGGACTCATAACGAATTGAACGCGCTGCTTGCAATAATTGTGAGAAATCGGCTTGGTCGTGTTTCGCTAATGCTGTCAAAACCTTAGCACGACTGGACTCATCCTGAATTGAACGCGCTGCTTGCAATGCTTCTGAGAAATCGGCTTGTTCGAGTTTCGCTAATGCTGTCAAAACTATTGCACGACTGGACTCAGACTTAATTGAACGCGCTGCTTCCAATGCTTCTGAGAAATCGGCTTGTTCGAGTTTCGCTAATGCTGTCAAAACTATTGCACGACTGGACTCAGACTTAATTGAACGCGCTGCTTCCAATGCTTCTGAGAAATCGGCTTGTTCGAGTTTCGCTAATGCTGTCAAAACTATTGCACGACTGGACTCAGACTTAATTGAACGCGCTGCTTCCAATGCTTCTGAGAAATCAGCTTGGTTGAGTTTCGCTAATTCTGTCAAAACTATTGCACGACTGTACTCATCCTGAATTAAACGCGCTGCTTCCAATGCTTCTGAGAAATCAGCTTGGTTGAGTTTCGCTAATTCTGTCAAAACTATTGCACGACTGTACTCATCCTGAATTAAACGCGCTGCTTCCAATGCTTCTGAGAAATCAGCTTGGTTGAGTTTCGCTAATTCTGTCAAAACCTCAGCACGACTGGACTCATCCTGAATTGAACGCGCTGCTTCCAATAATTGTGAGAAATCGGCTTGTTCGAGTTTCGCTAATGCTGTCAAAACCTCAGCACGACTGTACTCATCCTGAATTGAACGCGCTGCTTCCAATAATTGTGAGAAATCGGCTTGTCCGAGTTTCGCTAATGCTGTCAAAACCTCAGCACGACTGTACTCATCCTGAATTGAACGCGCTGCTTGCAATAATTGTGAGAAATCGGCTTGGTCGTGTTTCGCTAATGCTGTCAAAACCCTTGCACGACTGTATTCATCCTGAATCGATCGAGCTTTCTCCACTGCAATCTGTAACAGAGACTTCGTTAAATAAGTTGCTAATGCCTCAATCGCCACACCAATCGTCCATTCATTCTGCATTTGTTCGACATAAGCCCAAGCCCGCTCCACCGACCAAAACCCACCCTTCACAAATGCTGCCATCACCCCCGCAGGCAATTGATCCAGCAATGTATTCAACGTCGCGGTGATGAAGGCGTACCGCCCCTGAAGCACGATCGATCGTTCCGGCTCCTGCCTATACAGCGCCTCCGCCAATTCCCAAGCCCGCTGCACATCCTGCACAAAAATCCCAGGTTCCCCAATCTCCTCACAAGCCTCAAACCAAGCATTCCGCCCCGCCCCATCACTCAGTCCCAGCAACTTGTGAACCGCAGCCTCCCGTCCCGCCATCACCAAATGCCAAGTCAAATGCCGATGAATATACCCATCCTTCGGCAACCCCAACAAATACGCCCCCGCCTCCAACTTGCCATAGCGACCCACAAACGCCCCATGGGCCGCCGCCAAACTCTCCACCCCCGCCAAACATCCCGACTCAATCAACCCCCGCGCCGTATCATGCATCAAATCATGCACCCGATACAGCCCATATCCCTCAGACTCCCCCGCACCCGTCAAAAACGATCGCTTACACAACTCAATCAGCCCCTTCTTTGCCTCCACCTCCCGCACATCCCACAACGTCCGCACCATCCGCCCATCAATCCGCACATCCTCCGGCAACACCCCCAACCAAGCAAACCGCCGCAACTGCTCCGGGTTCAACCGCCGCAAACTCAAATTAAAACAAGCCTTCAAACTATACTTGCGCTCCTCCCGCTCCCGCTCCGCCGCCGCCATCAACTCAAACGACTCCGACGAATCCAAAAGCTCCAACGCCACCGCCCGTCGCTCATCCTCAAACTCCGCCTGAAGCTCCCCCCAGCTCAGCCCCTCCGCCACCAAATTCGCCGACAAATCCAACGCCAACGGCAAAAACCCCACCACCCGCGCAAACCGCCGCACCGCCTCCGCCTGCCCCTCCGACCAAGCCCTCTTCAGCTTGCGCCGCACCAGCTCGATCGCCTCCGCCTCCGTCATCAAATCCAACGCATAATAATCCGCCCCCGCCAGTTGCGCCTCCCGCGTCGTCACCAACACCCGACACCCCGCACCCCCCACCCGAAACCACTCCGCATGGGCCGCATTCCACACATCATCCACCACCAACAGCATCCGCCGTTCCGCCAGCAAACTCTGCAAATACCCCTTCGCCCCCTCCAACGTCGTCGCACTCAAACTCTCCTTCGACCTGTCCAACGTCCGAATCCAATCCCCCACCAACCCCAACAAATCCGGATTCTGCCCCAACGTCACCCACAAAATCCCATCCGCGAACCGTCCCTGCACCTCAGGATCTAGCACGATCGCCGTCGCCAACACCGACTTCCCAAGGCCACCCAACCCCGCGATCGCACTCACTACCAACGTCCGCTCACCCTCCGCCAACAGCCGCTCCTTCACCGCCGCCAGCGCCCCCGGCCTCGCCACAAAATTCTCCGGCAACCGCACCCCCGGCATCGGCGCACCCGGCCTCATTAAAGATTGTGTTGCTTGCTGTGCTGTAATCGGCGTTGTCGTTTGCGTTTTTGAATTACTCGATCGCCGACTTTCCCAGAGCTGATCAAACGCTTCTAAATTGCGTTCAACCTTCTTGTTCCACAACCGTAACGAAAAATGCCACCTATCCGATCCCTTCTTCTGCGTCCGATGATCATCCAGAATCCCCACAAAATCCCGCAAATCACCCAACGCCTCACCCGTCTGGGTCTTCGCCTTCTTGAACTCTGGCGTATTCGCTTGCAACTGAGGATTAGCAATCAACGTTAACGCTTGTAGCGTCGTCTCGATCGTCAACCTTGGCGGACAAACCTCAGCCCAATCCGCATTAAACTTCAGCCCACAGCCTCGATCTTCCCGATCTACGCCCTCCAAAATCGCTTGAAGCAGCTTTCTAGCCCTAGCTTGTGGAATTGAGCCATAGGATTTCTTCGAGGCAGCAGGCATGAATCGATCGTCGGGTAGCGTCTTTGCCGCTATTCTAGTCCCGCTCTACGCAATCTTCAATAAATTGCCTGCATCCCCTCCCCTAAACCGCCGCAAACTCCGTAAACTCTCTCACATGAGGAGGCTGAAACCCCAGCACGATCGCCTCTCGCTCCACCCCCGCTGCCAACAGATCCGTCGCCACTCCCTGCTCCGTCCAATCCTCCTCCACCCACACCTTGCCATCCCGCAACCGCAAATGAATCACATTCCGATTCACCCGCCGATCTCCATCCCAGCCCAACCGCATCAACACATACTGATCCTGCGACCCATCACACAACAGCAACGTCTCTAAGTCTGGATTCTCCGATCGGGCATAAAGCTGGTAATAATCAGCCATCACCCTCTGAATTATGGTTCGATACTCGTTGACTCGATCCACTGCACCACAACCTCCTGCTTTACATCAAATACCAACAAATTCACCCCTTCCCGCTCCACCATCAACTGTGCCAACGGTGATTGAAAGCGTTCCTCATAAATCGTAGATGTAATCGCTAAATACAACCGAAACCCTAAACTTTGTTCATCGATCACACTTTGATACATCGCATATTGACCGATCGCCGCCTGAAGATCTGCAATAAACGATCGACCTATAAAACTTTTAACCTCCACCAAAATTTGCCTTGTACCACGGGTCGCCACAATCGAGCGTTCCGCCGCAAAATCCGGATACAAACTATCCCCGCCATACTCCAACTCATAGTCCTCCTGCAAGATTCGCCAACCATCCTTCAGCAAAACCTCACGCACCGTCCTATGGTAAATATCCTTCGCAGGCATCGTTTCTCCGTCTCATCCCACCTTCATTGTACAAATTCAGCCCTACCCTGAACCACCCAAAAAGTTTCCGGGAAAGTTTCGGGGGAAGAAACTTCCAGACTCCCCCAAACTGCTCCAAAGCAATCATCACAAGCATTTTAGAAATTTTCCCCATCCCCTTGCCTTGCAGGATCCCCCAAATTTTTTACTGAGGGTATCAACTTGATGAGGCCACTGACCCATGACTGATTCCACCCAACTCACAGCAATCCAACCCACAGCGACCCAACCCATCACCATCCAACCCACCACACCCCAAATCCCCACCCCCGACACCCAAATCCCGATCGACCCCAGCAATCCCCTCTGCTGGCTCCTCGTCCTCGCCACCCTCCTCACCGCCACCGAAAAACCCCTCAACGCGATCGCCAACCTCCTAAAAATCCTATCTCCACTCCTCCCCAAACAACCCAAAAAGAATCCCAAATCCAAACGCAAATAACCGATCGTATGAATTAACCCAGTTATTCTTCGGACTGCAACACAGTTTGGATAGCTGTTAGCAATTCTTGAGCCGTATAGGGCTTCTGCAAAAATGCCTTCACCCCTATTTTATTTAATTCAGTAATTTGGTTATCTGAAATTAAACCACTCGTTGCAATCACCTTAGCATTTGGATTCATGGTGTACAAGATACGAATTGCGGTTAATCCATCCATCACTGGCATCATGATATCCATCAAGACTAGCTCAATTTCCTGCTGATGTTCCGCATAGAGCGCGATCGCTTCCATACCATCCTGAGCCATTAAAGTGCAGTAATGGGCATCTTCCAACGTCGTCGTCGTCACCTGCCGGATGAGGGCTTCATCTTCTACCACTAGAATTAAGGTTCCATTACCGCCTAGGGTTGACCACTCCTGCTGAATCGCATTGCTTGGAGCTACCGTTTCCTCGATCGCGGGCAGATATATTCTAAATTGGGATCCCTGCCCTACTTGACTCTGGACTTGGATAAGTCCCCCATGACTTTTCACAATTCCCAACGCGATCGACAGACCTAATCCTGTGCCTTTCCCCACATCTTTAGTTGTAAAAAATGGGTCAAAAATGCGCTCCAGCAATGTCGATGGAATTCCCATTCCCGTATCCGTCACGGCAACCATGACATAGGCACCGGGATGAGCCTCTACATTCGATCGTACAAAGGCTTCATCAATCCAAAGATTGTCCGCTGCGATCGTCAGCACCCCGCCTTGGGGCATGCTATCGCGAGCATTGACACAGAGATTCATGAGCACCTGATGGATTTGGGTCACATCCGCAGAAACCATCCAAAGACGATCCGCCAAAATTTCAATCTGGAGTTCAATATTTTTAGGAAAAGTTTGGCGGATGACTCGGCTGATTTCAGTTAATAAATGCCTTAATTGCAGCGGCACCCGCACCCCTTCTTCACCTCGGGCAAAAGCAAGCACCTGCCTAACTAAATCCGCCCCTCGCCTTGCACTATCTTCGATCATGTCCAACAATCGCTGGGTTCGTGCATCCAAGTTTGGGAATTTTAAGTTTAACAACTGCGCGATCGCTAAAATCGGCGTCAGGATGTTATTAAAGTCATGGGCAATTCCGCTGGCTAACGTACCTAAACTTTCTAACCGTTGGGAGCGGCGCAGCGCTTCTTCAGCTAACTTACGATCGGTGATATCTTCCGCAATGCCAACTAAGCGATAGGCTTCTCCCTGAGCATTCGTAATGGGAAACCCCCGATCGCGTATCCAGTGCAGCGTCCCATCGGGATGCACAATCCGATATTCCTCGTCGTAGGTTCCTCCGAGGGACTGGGTAAAAAACTGGGTTTGAATTCGGTGCCGATCCTCCGGATGGATGGCTGCTAACCAATCGGAGAAGTCAACTCCGCCATCGGGTTGGCAGGGTTGGCCCCAGATCCGACGATAGTTAGGGCTGACATAGAGAAATTGTTGACCCACCGGATCAGCCATCCAAAACACACTTTCGACAATATTCTCTGCCAATTGCCGAAAGCGCTCTTCACTTTCCCGCAGGGCTTGTTCCGCTTGGTGTCGTTTTTGTCGTTCCTCGGCTTCCCGGAGTTCCCGTTGCACCGCTGGAACCAGTCGGACGAGCTTACCTTTGGTGATGTAATCATGAGCCCCGGCTTTCATGGCAGCCACGGCAGTTTCTTCCCCAATGGTGCCGGAAACAATGATAAACGGCAAATCCTGTTGGTGTTGTTGCAACAGTTGCAGCGCTTCTGGGGCGCTAAACTGTGGCAGGGTATAGTCCGCAATCACGAGATCCCAAGACTGGCGATCGAGGGCTACTTGCATTTCTGTTGCAGTCTCTACCCGCACAGAATCTACCCGATACCCCCCGCGTCGCAATTCGCGCAGGAGCAATAGGGTATCATCCTCGGAATCCTCGACTACCAGAACCCGTAAGTGGGAACTCATCTTGAACTACCTCCCCTGGGCTAATTCTAACTAGGTGGCGGCTCATTCATTAACAGCCAGTACATGCCCAATTGCCGAATTGCCTCGGAAAATTGCACAAAATCCACAGGTTTTCGAATGTAACTATTGCACCCTAAGCTATAGCTATTGAGCAAGTCTTGTTCTTCACTAGAGGTCGTTAAGACAACAATGGGTAAAAGCTTGGTACGATCGTCCTCGCGCAAACGCTGCAATACCTCTAAACCAGTAATGCGAGGCAGTTTGAGATCTAACAAAATCACTGCGGGTTTAACATTGGTATCTCGACCTTCATAGAGCCCCGTACCAAATAAATAATCCAAGGCTTCCACGCCGTCATGGGCTACCACAATTTCATTACCGATGTGATGACGCTTCAGCGCCCGAATGGCTAACGCTTCATCATCAGGATTATCTTCCACCAGCAAAATAACTTTCTGTGCAGCACTGCCACTCATGATTCCTCCATGTTTTCCATTAAGGTGAAATAAAAAGCTGCGCCGCGATTAAGGTGTCCTTCTGCCCAAATCCTTCCACCGTGGCGACGCACCACCCGCTGCACCGTCGCCAATCCGACCCCATTTCCTGGAAATTCATGCATTCCGTGCAACCGTTGGAAGGGTTGAAAGAGTTTGTCCATATATGACATATCAAATCCGACTCCATTATCCCGCACAAAATAAATGAGATTATTGCAGGTGGGCGGGGGATCAACGGCCCCGATCGGAGCAGAATCAGCTTCAGTCCGGTGTATTGCACCAAACTCAATGCGGGCTTGCGGCTGCTTGGCCGTAAATTTCCAGGCATTGCTCAGTAGGTTTTCCATCATAACCCGTAGCAACAGAGGATCTCCTTGGGTGACTAAATCCGGTTGAATCACACAGTCAATCGATCGTGACGAATCGATTTGCTGCAAGTCCCAACACAGTTGACTGGCCACATGACTTAGATTGACCGTTTGCCAACGCAAATCACTCCGAGTGACCCGCGACAGCATCAGAAGTTCGTCAATTAACTGACCCATGCGTTGGCTGGCAGCACGGATTCGCTGTAGATAGTCTTGCCCATTCTCGTCTAAGTGCTCTAAGCAGTCTTCCAGCAAAGCTTGGCTGAATCCATCAATACTGCGAAGGGGAGCGCGGAGATCGTGGGACACAGAATAGCTAAAAGCTTCCAATTCTTTGTTGACGGATTTGAGTTCGACAATCGCTTGGCGCAATTCTTGATTAAGACTGTGGGCGCGTTGCTCCGCCTGTTGCCGATCGGAAATTTCCTTACGCAACTCAGCCATTAACTCTGCATGGTACAGCGCGACTCCTAAATGCTCAGCAATTTGAGTTACAAATTCAATTTCCGTCGAACTCCATTGGCGTGGCCCCCGGCATTGATGAATACAGAGCAAACCCCACAACTTGGATCTCAGTAAAAGCGGGACGATGAGATTAGCCCGCACCTGAAACTGAGCTAAGACCTGGATATGACAATCACTCAATCCGGCGTCGTAAATATCGGCAATGGCTTGTATGCGTCCGGATTGATAGTGCACGGCGAACTGATCGCCAAAGCAATGGTCGTGCACAGGTTCCGCGATCGCTGAAGAAAATTCCGGATCCACATCCTCTGAAACGAACTCCCCATCATCCCAACCGGAGTCTGGATAGAACCGAAACATCCCCACCCGATCGACGGCCAGTAATTGGCGAATTTCAATCGCGGTGGCTTGGAAAATTTCTTCTAGGTCGATCGGTTCCCGTAGCCGAGTAATGACATGCAAGAGGGCCTTTTGTTGCTCTAGTTGAAAATTCGCATTTTTTGCAGCTTGTTCTAGGGGTTGCAGTTTTTGGAGCAGCATTTGTTGACAGTTCTCAAACGCGGCCTCATCTCGACAGTCATTGCGGAGTTTGTCCCAGAATTCTGCATCCATTCACTATCACTCCTATACTTCTATCTTACGTTCTGGATGTTGTAGATCTTGATGTTTTAGATACTGCCGTAAGTACTGTCGCAGACGTGTTTATAGAATATAGACTGGGGGTAGACAACGTTGGAAAGATACAGGCAAAATTCTTACCAGTTAGTATTACCAATTAGCGTTACTCATTAATTCTTAGCATTTAATTCTGACTCGTTCGTGTCTGGCAATTAATTTTTACTCATTAGTTTTACTAATTCGTCTAGCTAGTTTAAATTCCTACGAGCAAGCAAGGTCTGGCTTAGGTGAACGGTATCCCTAGGTAAACGGCACCCTAAGTGAACTTTAAGGTGATCCAACAGAAATGAGTTACATATCGCAATAATACTTATCACATACCGTAATAATACTTTACTAATTGCAAATATCTGCAACCAATAACACGATCGCGGATCCTTTAAGCAGATCTCCAGATCAGGTATGCATCGAGCAGTTGATGGATTAGAACCGTCGGGATGTAAGCCCTTAACGAGTCAGTTGAGCCATCATACGATCGGCCTGACCGCCATAACTTCCGCCAAATAAATTGAAATGGTTCAGCACATGATAGAGGTTATAGAGAATTTTGCGGGATTCATAGCCGGAATCCAGGGGATAGACTTCGTTGTAGCCCTGGTAGAATTCCGCTGAGAAACCGCCAAACAGCTCGGTCATGGCCAAGTCCACTTCCCGATCGCCCCAATAGGTCGCAGGATCAAAAATCACGGGTTCGCCTTCAGCGGTCACGGCGGCGTTGCCACCCCAGAGGTCGCCATGGACGAGGGAGGGCTGGGGGTGATGGTCGGCCAGGAGGGCAGGAATTCGGTCTAGTAGGCGATCGCCCTGGGGAAAATGTCCGCCCCGCCGTCGCCCCAGTTCCAGTTGGTAGCCAATGCGATGCTCTTGCCAGAAGGTGGCCCAATCTGCCGTCCAGGGATTTTTCTGGGGGGTGGAACCGATCGTGTTGTCGCGTTCCCAACCAAAGGCCGTGGCTTTGCGGAATTGGTGTAGGTGGGCTAATTGCCGACCCATTTCCCGATCGGCAGAACGGCTTCCCCGACCGAGATCCAACCATTCCAAAACCAGGTAGCAAGCAGATTCAGCAACACCCTGGCAAATGGGTGCGGGAATACGAATGGTATGGGTTTCGAGCAGATGTTGCAGTCCCAGGGCTTCCGCTTCAAACATGGACCATTGTTCGGCGCGATTCAGCTTGACGAAATAGGTCAGATCGCGCCCCACCAGCCGATAGCCTTGGTTAATACAACCGCCCCCGACCGATCGCCGATCGACTAGTTCAAAGGGTTGCCCCGTCACTTGATGAATCCGCTGACAGATTTGCTCCCACATGCGATCGGACTCCTCTCCCTTAGTCTCCTTTGGCCCTCAGCTACTAGATTAGCGCTTCCTGGCCAGTAGAGAATCAAACGATGGTAGGATTTTGGCAGATCTTGCTGCAATTCATTGCACCCATCGTCGCTCCCACCCGATCTGTACCATGCTGACTTCGATCGTGATTCATGTTAGTCACCATAGCGTTTTGGTTGCAAATTCAGGCATTCCACTGTTTAGTCAGAGTGTTTTTTATCAAGTTTTTCTATTGCTTCCAATTATCGCGATCGAGGCATACGTTCATCGTCAAAGACTTGCCATCAGCATTCTTAATTCTGTTTGGTTATCAATTTATACCAATGTGATTTCTACATTACTTGGAGGGATCCTAGTAGTCATTCCATTTGGCGCATTTTTAGGACAGAGCCTATTGGGATCTTCGGTACCTGTGCAGCCGGGGGCTTTCCCGTTTCTGCCGCTGGAAATCATGGTGACGCTGATTCCGATGTATGTTTTTTCGGCGGTGGTGGAAGGTTGGGTTGGGTCGTTGAGTCTAAAAAAAATCGATCGTCTCGATCGTCAAGCCATCGGTCGGTCTTTTTGGCTAGCCAATGCCTTTACCTACGGTATGTTAGAGGTGTTAGCGATCGCGCAGTTGGTTAAGGGCTATTTGGAAGGGCGCGGTTAGGCAATCGGACTGCGATCATGGGAACCAGGCTGTAAGCAGACATGGATCGATCGGGCATTGGCATTTTCCCTTGAGGCGAGATTAGAATTGAGGCATGGGGTGGATTCGCCCTTGAAGGACATCTTTGGAGGCAAAACCGATGACCATTAGCTTACATAATTTTGAGTGGGAAGGGGTGCGGTTGGTGCAGGTGGAAACCCAGCCCCACCATATTGCAGGCGTCCTCAGCGAAATTCGCGACGTATTGGAAGAGTCGGATTGTGAGTGGGATGACATTTATTCCGCCTATTACGATTGTGATGAGGATGAAACGACGACCTTCTATGAGGGCGAAAGTGCAGAGGAAGGAAGTCCAGGGATTTGGACCTATGTTGTATACGAGTGTGAAGCAGGCGAGGAAACCGTTATTACGAACGCAGATATCAATACCAGTCAACCGGCATTGCAATTGCAAAAGATTATTGCAGATGTTATGGCAACCAGTATGCTGAGTGAGCCGGAGCAGGTACAGAAATTAACCGCGATCGCGCAGGCCAATGGAATCGCACCGGAAATTTTAATTCCTTCAGATTAGATCCTCGTGTTGGCCCAAAAACCGGGTTTTTCAGAACAACCCGGTTGTTCAACGCTTGTCTACTCCGCAGCCCGATCGCGCTCCATCATGCTCACGTATTGCCAGTCCGAGCCGGGTACAGGCATGGGTGGACTCCAGCGCACTCTGTCGCTAAATCGCAAAACATGGAGCTGATTAATCGCTGACTGCACTTCCTCACGGGTGCCAAACAAATAAAACCGAAAGGGCCTGCGATCCGACTCGCCCAGGCGATCGGACTCACCAAAACTAATAAACATGGGGATTTCTCCTTGGGTTGCGATCGGGAAGAAACCCAAAAAATTAAAGCCACCCTTTTGCGCAGGACAAGTAGGGTGGCCCGATCGAATGTTAAAATCCGTGTCAGACCGCCTTGCTGGTCAGAACAGCTTGGGGGTTTAGCTGCCTTACGTTGTTGCGAGCAACTGGGGCAGCGCCTTAATTTTCGGGAAACAAGCTGATTCAATGCCCTACGGGCGGTCTTCGGCCAACGGGGCCTAAAGACACGGTTGTACTCAGCTATGAGAAACAACCCTACAAATAAACTCAAGTTCTGTCAACCGTAGTCAGACATTTCGCAAAAGTGCAAATCGGCAACACTGATTCTCGATAGATCGCTTCTCTACAGCCAGCGATCGAGGCAACTCACTCTCGATGAGAATCACCTGAGAAACCCATAAATTTTTCCAGTGAAACCATTAAAAATAATAGGGCAAGTTTTTAGACTGCAATCATTCTGCCAGACTTTTTGGCAGTCATAATCAATTTATGCAACTGATCACTATCTGATCTCAATATTGCATCTTAATGATTGTTGTAATTATTCATTGCAGCGATGGTTTATTTTTCATTGTTCATTGCAATCTAATACCAAATCAATTTATGATTGCAACATATAACGATCCCCCTAAATCCCCCTTAAAAAGGGGGACTTTGAAAGAATTTGCCTGAATTCCCCCCTTTTTAAGGGGGCTAGGGGGGATCGGATCTGTAGCATTAGTTAATCAATTTGGTATAAGACGTGCAGCTAAAAACATCATAATCATGAAATCTAGAATTTTAGCAATCCTCTGCCTAGCCCCCTTGCTCATCCTAGGTTGCACCAGCCAAAGCCCCCCCAGCGCAACCTCCCCCCAAGCCAGCAGCCAAGCCAGCCCGATCGACCGATCAACTGCCGATCCCACTGCCGCCACCCCTACCGCTTCGACTAAAACTGCTCCGCAAGCTACTTCAACCAAAGCGATTAAATCCGGGAGTTTCGTTTCCGGGGAACATGAAACGAAAGGCACCCTAAACATCCTGACCCAAAATGGGCAGAGCACTTTAGTTTTAGATCGGACCTTTAAAACCTCAGAACTAGGCCCCGATCTCGTCGTGGTGCTCCATCGCTCCAACAACGTCCTAGGTTCTACTAAACCGCCCGCCTATCCACTGAAGGAAGGTGACTACGTTGTCCTCGCACCCTTGCAAAAATTTTCCGGTTCTCAACAATACGCCATTCCCAATAGCATTAATCTCGCAGACTATCAATCGATCGTGATTTGGTGTCGTAAATTCAATGCCACCTTTGGCGTCGCTCAACTAACGCCTGCGTAAATTGCCCTCACAGCAATTCTCCTCACAGTCTCTGTTACGGCTTCCTCATCTGGAACGATCGGGAACCTAGGATTACCGCCCCTGTTCATCCTTTATAGAGATCTTTTATCCGCGTTCTACCTGCCTTTGGGTCATTTCTTTCGCGTCCTAACTGGTGTTCGATCGCACATATCCATGCAGTTGCGCAGAACATTCAGGACAGGAGATTTCCATGAAACTGGCGGGCAAAGTTGCTTTAGTCACTGGCGGCGAGCAAGGCATTGGGCAAGCGATCGTGCTGCGACTTGCCGCAGAAGGCGCTAATGTCGTTATCGACTACCGTTCCGATCGGGAGGACGCTGAGAAAACCCTGGCTCAAATTGCAGCCCTGGGCCATCCTCCGGGCCATCTTGTGCAAGCTGATGTCAGTAAACTAGACGACATCGATCGTATGATTGCCGAAAGTGTTGATCACTTTGGCAAGCTGGATATTCTCGTTAACAATGCCGGGATTGAACGCGAGACTGCTTTTTGGGAAGTAACCGAGAAAGATTACGATGCCGTTCTCAATACCAATCTCAAAGGTGTTTTCTTTGCAACCCAAGCCCTAGTCAAACATTTACTCGCCACCCAACGCCCCGGTAAAATTATCAACATCAGTTCCGTCCACGAAGAGATTTCCTTTCCCAATTACGCCCCCTACTGCGCCAGCAAAGGCGGCCTGCGCATGTTAACCCGCACCTTGGCGACGGAACTCGGCCCCCACGGCATCACGATTAACAATGTCGCCCCCGGCGCGATCGCCACGCCCATCAACGAAGAAACGCTCAACGATCCTGAAAAAGTCGAAGCTTTACACCAAAATATTCCGATCGGGCGGGTGGGTCAACCCCAGGATGTCGCCTCGTTAGTCGCGTTTCTGGCCTCTGACGAAGCAAATTACATCACGGGCAGTACCTTTGCTGTCGATGGCGGCTTAATGTGGCATTACCAAGAACATTAAGCGATACATCATTCAATTCAATATTGATTACTATTTCAGTCCATTCTCAGGTGGCTATCATTTTTCCATGGGTTAATGGTGGGGATTCCCAATTCTTTGCATAACTCCGATTCCCCGCTGGCATAGGTTCCTTACAGTTTTACGTTCCAGGAGAATCCCCCATGGCCCCCCATTCCGAAGCGATCGTCCAAGCCCCTGCCCAAGGCGATGCCTACTGGGTTTTAGGCGACTTGTATCGCTACAAAGCCCGCAGCGAAGACACCGACCACGCCTACGCCCTGCTGGAAATTACCATGCAGCCCCACAGCGCCGTGCCGCCCCACTGCCACACCCACGAAGACGAATCGTTTTATGTACAATCCGGGGACATGGAATTCCGCCTGGGCGATCGGTGATTGCTGCGCCTGCTGGCACCTTCCTCAAACTGCCCAAGGGCCAAGTCCATCAATTTGGCAACGTTGGTTCTGAACCCGCCATTTGCCTTTGTTGGGTCACTCCCGGCGGCCTAGAAAAGTTCTGGGTTGAAATTGGCACCCCTGCCGATTCCACCAGCGACCAACCCCCGCAAGTCACCCCAGCGGACATCGAAAAAGTGCTGGCGATCGCCCCCCGCTATGGCCTGGAAGTCCTGTCCCCTAGCGCCTAGATGGGTGGATGGGTGGATGGGTGGATGGGTGGATGAGTAGTTGGGTGGATGAATCGGAGCTGTTATTTCTTATTGGCAAATTCCCTACACGGAGGGCACAGAAGGGTTCGGGGCAGCGGCTGATTCGATGGGATGCTTGCGGGCACGCCGATCGCTGCGTAATGCTTGCAGCAAGGTTTCAGCCGTGGGGGGCACGCGGGTAAATCGGAGGTAGAAACCCACTTCGCTATCGTTGGGTTTCTGAATCACCTTAGCGTATATTTCCTGCGGTTCACCCATTCCTTCTATCATGATCGATGTTGATGACGTTGCTGTTTCCGAATCTGCAATAATTGAAGGAACTGGCTGATCGCCTGTTTTACGATCGTCTGCCCTACGATTGGCTACTCTACGATCAGGATAGTCGTTCGACGATTGGCCACGGCGATCGTCTGCTCTCCGATCATCCCTCCGGCGATCGTCTGTCTTCGGGAACCAGAGCAACAGCTTCAAATTTGTCAAGGGCGCGGGGCGATGGTCGCAGAGGATTTCTGCCCCATTGGCTGACAACCGCACCAACTTGCCCCAAAACTGCTCCTCCGATAAATGCTTCCCTTCCAACACCGCATACTGCATCGGCAACGGATGCTTTAATTCAATAAAACTTTCCTGCTCTTCCCGCAGCTTCAAATGGTACGGCCCTGCCAACCCGCTCACCTCATACAACGTCACCGGAGCCGAGACGCCCTTCATCTGCGCTTGGGACTGCCCGTTCAAGGTTGCGATCGACCGCACCTCTGACCAAGTACTTTCGGAAATCAAAATCTGCCCACCCACCGTAAACGACTCAATGCGCGCCGCCACATTCACATGACTGCCGATCGCGGTGTACTTCGTATGTTCCTCCGAGCCAATGTTGCCGACCACCACTTCCCCGGTATTTACCCCAATCCCCATTTGCAGCGGCGGCAAATTCAGGGTTTGGCTCTGCTGATTCACCGCATCCATGGCCAACTGCATCGCCAAGGCACAGGCCACCGCCCGTTCCGCATCATCGGGTCGCTGGATCGGTGCCCCAAAAAACACTACAATCCCATCCCCCGTCAGATCGTTAATTGTGCCCCCGTAGCGCTGAATGATCTTGGTCATGAAGCCTAGGTAGAGGTTGAGCAACTTGACCACCTGTTCCGGCGGCAACTGCTCCGACAAGCTCGTAAAGCCGCGAATATCCGACATCAGCGTCGTCACTTTGCGCTTTTCCCCCACCAGGGTCAATCCCTCGGGCGTTTCCAGCAAACTCGCCACCACTTCATCGGTCAAATAGCGACCTAGGGTTTTGCGCATTTCCGCCGCCGTTTGCGCCAGGTACCCCGTCACCCCGATCGCCGACCAGCCCAAACTCAGCAGCGCCGGAGCCACCGGAATCCACCAGCCCAGGGTAAACGCACCATAGGTACCCAACACCAAGCCCGCCGCCGTCACCACCAAACTCACGGGAATTTTCAGGGATTGCCACGCTTGGCTGAGGGGACTGTGCAGGCTGGCTAAGGTTTGGGAGGCTTGCAGCGATCGCTGTTGCCAGACCAGCAGTGCGCCGACGATCGCCCAACCCCCAATCCACAGCATTTCCCACGGCTCCGACCAAGTTTTAAACAGCGGGCGTTGGTTCAGGGCAGAACTGAGGAGTTGGCTGGTGAGATTGGCGTGGATTTCGACCCCCGGTGTGGGTTGGGTCAGTTGCATGAGCTGCACGCTGTAGGGCGTGTAAAACGTGTCCCGCAAACTTTCCGCCATCGGGCCGACTAGGATGATGCGATCGCGGCCCCATTGAGCAGGCATTTGGCCGTTTAACACCTGCTCGACCGAAAGGGTGGAAAAACTGCCGCGCGGCCCCCGATAGTTAATCAACGTTTGGAAACCCTGGGCATTAGCGCGAACATAGCCCATGCCAAAGTTACCCGTGGGCATCAGCGCCGAGAGGGTTTCCTTGGGTTGACTGATGCAGCTATTGCCCCGGCTGGCCGCACCGTTCGTCACCGGCGGCGTACCCCGGCGGGGAGCTTTGAAAGTTAAGGGTGAAGCGTGGAGGGGTAAGGGTGTACTCACGCCTAGCAGGGCCAAGGTAGACAGCGCCGCGATCGCAAAGCGCGTGGTTCGGTAGAGTCGGCTTTGGCGAAATCGGGTTGAGCGGAGCAGTGATGAATTCATAGGATCAAACGTTGCAACAACGGAGGAGAGCGCCACTTCCACGGTAACGAGTCAGAAGTATCGTCAAACCAGTATTCCCACGGTTTTGGCCCTAGGAACAAGGGAACGATATCGGTAAATCTCGGTCACCCACTCGCCATTTCATCAAGAGATTACTCAATTCCCGTGATCTTAATCGTTGACACCAGCAGGGGAATTTTGGATCACACCTACGCGCCTCCGTGAAGCGCTGAAGCCGTTCCTCTCCCTCGCGTTAATCCAAGCGTCGATCGAGGCATTCTAAAAGAGCGATCGTCCCTAGATTTGTTTTCCCTGATGCCGCCAACCTCTACCCACACCCCGATCCTTGCAGAGAGCCATTTGCCATGAAATCAGAGGCTACTTCCCATACTGCCGTCTTTCGTCGCCTGCTTCTGGCTCTGACGATCGCGGCCTGTCAGGTCACCCCTCTGCAAGAAGCCGCCCAGGGACAAACGATCGCCCCCAACCTGGTTCCCGCCAGCGATGGCACAGGAACGATCGTCCAACCGCAGGGCGATCGCTTTGACATCAGCGGCGGCCAACTTTCCGGCGATGGCACCAACCTCTTCCACAGCTTCCAGCGATTTGGGTTAAATGCCAACGAAACCGCCAATTTCCTAGCCAATCCCACCATTCGTAACATTCTGACCCGCGTCACTGGGGGCGATCCCTCCCGCATCGATGGCTTGCTCAAGGTGACGGGAGGCAGTGCCAACCTATTCCTGATTAATCCAGCGGGGATTGTTTTCGGCTCCAACGCACGCTTAGATGTTCCTGGCGCATTCACTGCAACTACCGCTACGGGAATTGGTTTCGGCAATACTGGATTAAATCTTGGGTTAAACGCTGAATTTAATAGTCTATATAACAACGACTACGGCAATCTTAACGGTACTCCCACTAGCTTTATCTTCGGCGTGAGTCAACCGGGCGCGATCGTCAATGCGGGGAATCTGGCGGTAAATCCGGGGCAATCCCTAGGGCTGATCGGCGGGACGGTCTTCAGCAGTGGTACGCTTTCGGCTCCGGACGGGCAAGTGACGATCGCCTCTGTAGCGGGTAACCAGGTACTGCGGCTCAATGCTCCGGGTAGTTTGTTGGGTTTCGAGCTACAACCCCTCGCATCAACCCCGATCGCCTTCACCCCCGCCACCCTGCCGCAACTGCTAACCGGCGGAGAAATTCAACAGGCCACGGGCGTCACCCTCCAAGCCGATGGGTCTGTCAAACTCACAAACGTCAATCAATCGATCTCGCCCGGTGATGTGGTCGTTAAACAAATTAACTCGGGTCAAGCAACAGTTACAGCCACGAATCAGTTAACGCTGCCGGATAGCCAATTACACACGAGTGGAGATTTAATGCTCCACGCCCAAAACAGTGTGGTGGCCAGGGATACTGCGCCCAATTCCTTTATTGTGAACGCGGGGGGCAATTTAACGATTCAGGGTGATCGGGGTATTGATCTCTGGGTACTAAACTCCTCCGGCAATAATCAATTTCCCCTTCGCAGCGGTGGAGATCTGCGCCTCGTCAGCGATGGGATCATTTCTACCGATGCCCATTTCCAAGCTGGAAAAGACTTCTCGATTCGGTCCCTTGACGGATCATTAGCCAATTTTCTGAGTTTGAATGATCCCATTTTCAACGTAGGCAGCAGCTATGGCGTTGGGGATTACATCGGAGCCTCTTTGCAAGTCACGGCGGGGGGCGACATCACCTACAACAACGTGACAATTAACGCGATCGATCCCAGCGTACATCCCACCAATCCCGCATTCTTCCTCAATTCCGGCGGCACGATCGCAGGGACAGGCTTAGTCACCACCACATTAAATAATTTACTGGTTGATTTCCAAGCCACAGGCAATATTTTTACCCAGGGCATTAATTCCAAAGGGGGTTCAATCACCCTTTCCGGGGCCTCCATCCTCGCCAGCAACCCCTACGACACCACCAATGGCGGCAACGCAGGCGGCAGTATTAACCTAACGGCCACCAGCGGCGATCTGACTCTGGGACTGTTACGCACTTTCGCCACGGGCAGTGTCGGCTTAGTCGGCCCAGGCGGCGCAGTAAATCTGACTGCCAACGCAGGCAACATTACCACAGGAGCCATTAACACCTTTTCCCGCAATCTAGGGAGTGGTAATTCAAGCAATGGTGGAACGATTAACATTAACGCTGCCAATGGATCAGTATTCACCTCAGGACTGGAGTCTTTTTCTGAAACTGCTACGGGGAATGCGGGAAATGGTGGAGTCATTACAGTTAATGCGCTGAATGCCGTTAATATAGACAGCGGGAGCGTCAATAGCCGATCGGCCAGCGCAGGTTCAGGGACTGCGGGTAACGGTGGTAACATTATGATAACCAACAGTAATGACAACATTAGAGTTGTTGGGAAATAAAACCAGCTCTGGGACAGGGTTTGCCCTGACTGTTATCTAACTTATGCTGCATCTAAGTAGAAGTTCCACAAGCCTGCTGCGTT
>NZ_JBLZFX010000070.1:0-31074 GCF_050753345.1 Alkalinema pantanalense CENA528
GGTTGAAGCCCTGGTTCTCTCACTGATTCAATCTCTAATCCCTAATATGATGCTAAATTACCTGCTTTTTCACGATTCTTGGTAAAACTCTTTATTTTTTTAAGCCTGAGTAGTTACGAAAAATATTTAGAAGCAAAGAAGAATATTCACCGATAGCGTCGTAACCAATCAACCAGCGTAACCAATCAACCAGCGTAACCAATAAAAAACCGACAGTCCTATTAAGAAACCTGTCGGCCAGTCGTGTGTTCCCTGTTGATGACTCGGCTAAAGTTGAGTCCCCTTTATTATGTCTACATCAATCTATTCTGCAAGAGATCGAGATCAGTGAAGTGGTGTGATCATGATCACATGTAGAACCTCGCATTTCAAATAAGAAATGCGAAACTAGTTAAGCTGCGAATCTACAACAGAGATTGTACGGATTCGTCTTATATCTTAGCTTGAGGTGCTCAGTAATTCTACTGTGTTTTTGAAAAATATAAATATTTGAGTCCAGAGAAATTATCTAAAGTAGTGGTAAAGCAGCCCAAACTGGGGAAATAAAGGTGTTAATCGGTAAAAAGTTCGGTTGCAAACAATTATGAAATTTAAGTTTAGACGTGTGTGCTCTATAAGGTGCCTATTCAACAGTCTTCAGATTTGTCAACCCTCATATTGATCAACTTTCTGTTTCACCACAGGTTAATTAGAAGTGGGGAGATGACAAAAGCTTTCTACGCAACGAACAAATAGTTCTACCCCCAAGGCCAGCGCTGTTTCATCAAAATCAAAGCAGGGGTGATGGTGGGGATAGTTTAATCCCTGGGCTGGATTGGCAGATCCCAAAAAGAAGTAGCAACCCGGTACTTCATTTAAAAAGTAGGACATGTCTTCTCCCCCCATGGTTTGACAGTTGGGGATGACCCCTAAGGGCGATTCAACGACCGTTTCGGCAACTGATTTAACAAGGGCTGCAATGTCTGGGTTGTTGATGACGGGGGGGTAGAGTTTTTGATAGTTCAAGTTATAGGTTGCACCATGGCTTTGACAAATTCCTGCAATGACCTGTTCCACCCGCTGCTGAAAGAAGGAAGCATAGTTTGGATTGAAATAGCGAACAGTGCCACTAAGGCGGGCGGTATCGGCAATTACGTTACAGGCGGTTCCGGCATGGAACTCTCCTACGGTGACGACGGCAGACTCGATCGGATCGACATTACGAGCCACGATCGTTTGCAGGGCGTTAACCACTTGAGCGGCAACGACGATCGAATCGATCGTCTGCTGGGGAATGGCACCATGGCCCCCTTTCCCAAAAATGGTGCAGCGGAAGGTTTCAACGGCAGCCATTAACGCTCCACTACGGACGCCGACCGTGCCAATGGGAAGCTGATTCCACAGGTGCAAGCCAATGATTGCGTCTACCGATGGATTTTGCAAAACCCCAGCGGCCACCATCGGTTCAGCTCCACCGGGGCCTTCCTCAGCGGGTTGAAAAATAATTTTGACGGTGCCTGCAAAGTCTGAATAGCGAGAGAGGTAGTAGGCTGTTCCTAGGGCGATCGCGACATGTCCATCATGGCCGCAGGCATGCATTTTGCCATCATGCTGCGATCTATATTCCACCTCATTCTCTTCTTGAATCGGCAGGGCATCCATATCCGCCCGAATGGCTAATACCTTACCCGGTTGCTTGCCTACGATCGTGGCAACAATGCCTGTTTCAGCAATGCCCGTTTGATGGGAAATGCCCCACTCTTGCAGCTTGGCAGCAATGAAGTTGGCGGTTAATTGTTCTTGGAATCCCAGTTCCGGTCGCTGGTGCAGGTGACGTCGCCATTGAATAATCTGAGGATGGAGCGATCGAATGCCGAGGCGCACCTGTGAGAGTTGAGGAGAGGAAGAAACCAGTGAGGATGCAACCATACAGCAGTAATGACTTATCTATAAGGAATAACCGAAGGGATAACCAAAAAGGGATAACCAATTAGCTCGAGTATTCTTTGATTTTGGCATCCCCAGAAAACTTTCGCTGAGTTCCGGCAGAACATCTCTCCCAAGACAGACTTTGGTCAGACGGGATTGAGATAGGACGGGCTGGAATTCCTTCACTCTGCATGAGGTGGAATGGGTGCGAGGTTATGGAAACCCTGTCGATTCTAGGCTGAACCCATCGTCAGAATTACTGCAAGTTATGTACTTTCCTTGACGATCGATTTGGCGCTTTTCTAGGGTGGAGACATCTTTTCGCCCGCTGATTGCTCCCTTCCATTGCTTCCCTTCGTTGGATATTTTTAGACACACTTTACTAGACACACCATGAGCGTTCGATCGTGCTTTCGGGAATGGCCTATCTGGTTAGCAACCTTGACGGCTGGTTTCTTGATTTTGCTGAACTCTTGGCAGGGAAATGCGGTCGCCACCTTGCCTCCCACTTCTCAAATCGCCCAGTCTGGTGGACAGTTCCAAGTTGCCTACAGTCCTGTTAAGAATGCAGAATTTGCTCCTTTTCGGCAGGTGATGCAGGAAAGTCGGTTGTACGAAACGATCGCTGAAGAACTGAATAAAGTCTTACTTTTACCCACAGATGTCACGATCGCTTTAGCGGAGTGTGGCACCGAGAATGCGTTTTACAGTGCTGACCACAAAAGCATTGTGATGTGTGATGAGTTATTGGCCTATTTCGGGAGGTTGTTTGCTCCTACGGCAACCTCTGATCAGGATTTAGGCGAATCCATGCTCTACACCAATCTATTTGTCTTTTTCCATGAACTGGGCCATGGACTCATTGATCTGTACGACTTACCCACTACTGGACGGGAAGAGGATGCAGTGGATGAGTTTTCCACTATCTTGCTGCTCGAAGCAGGAACAGATGGGGAAAAAGCTGTACTCAATGCTGCCCATTGGTTTGCATTACAAAGCGAGCAGCCGTCGGAGGATTTGGCCTTTTGGGATGAGCACTCCCTAGACTTGCAGCGGTTCTATGGCATTGCTTGTTTAGTCTATGGCAAAGATCCCGAAAAATTTTCCGATCTGGTCAAGGAAGGCTTATTGCCCGAAGCCCGTGCTCAGCGTTGTGGTCGTGAGTATGCGAAAAAGTCTCAAAGCTGGGATAAACTGCTGGTTCCCCATGTGCGATCGTAAGTCGCGATCGTTCAGATCAAATCGTATGCTGCGATCGTAGTACGTTCCATCCCATCGATTGCTGGGAAAAGATGGATGGGATGGATAAAGCACTCGTTGAGGAGATCGAATGGGTTTAGGCGGAATGCAACGTCTTCCAGTGTTGTTGCAGATCCGCGATCGTGAACACGGCGTCAAAGTTCAAACCTTGCTCTGCATAAAATTCCGCACCGCCCTGCTGTCGATCGACCAAGGAAACCACGCGATCGACCTGATAACCAGCATCCCGTAAGCGGTGCACGGCCTTCATGGCCGACTGCCCCGTTGTCACAACATCTTCCAACACCACAACGGGGCTGCCCGCAGGCAATGTTGGCCCTTCAATGTAGGCTTGGGTGCCGTGACCTTTGGCCTCCTTCCGCACAATCAACGCCGTCAGCGATCGGCCTTCGTAGGCAGCAACGACGCTAGCGGCAGTGACGATCGGATCTGCCCCTAACGTGAGACCCGCCACCCCGATAGTCTCTGCGGGAATGTAAGGTAACAGAATGCGCCCAACTCCCAACGCGCCTTGGGGGTGCAGGGTAACTTGCTTGCCATTGATGTAATAAGTGCTGCGCTGTCCGGAAGAGAGTAGAAAATCCCCTTCTTTGTAGGCAACTTCACAAAACAAATCTAAAAGGGCTTGACGGAGATCAGCCAGGTCAGCACTTGCCCAAGCAAAGTTAGATTGAGTCATATTTTCTAGGGTCATCAGGGCAAACTAAAAACATCAATTGTGGGCACGATCGCAACTTTGATTAACAGGAATTAGATCAACGTGAACAGCAAGCTGTTATTCATACTTCACTCAAATTAGCCGCACTCAAAGTTCTGGTTTGGGTGGAACCTCTGGTGCAACCCAAGCTCAGAAAATCTGCCAATATTAGCGATTGCTGCGCGTTAAATCCTTTGACTGTTCAAGTATGGGATCTTGCCAAATTTGATCTTAGTCGGAAATGATCGGCTACCATGAATCGAAAACTTCGAATCACAAACTTCAAGGTCAATATTCTATGGGCGCAAAGCTAAAACATTGGGGTAGCTTGCTGCTCACTGTAACCTTTGGGTTTCTACCCATGACTGCAGTGCAAGCACAAGAACCCACCGCTGCAACGGTTTATCGGCCCGATGAAACAATTCCTGATGCGATGGATCGGGAATTTTTTGATCACGCCAAAACCTATGTGAATAGTCGTGACTTTCCAACCACGCAGAACTTTCACACTATATTTGGGCCGGAATTTCCTGAAAATGCCATTATCAAAGACGCCAAGAGTGTCCATCGGATCTATCGCTACCTGCTAGAGTTGCAGAATGATCAGGATCCCTACCTCCGGACGGCGGATTTAGAGAACCCGTTTAACACTTCGGTGCAGTTCTTACCTAGCCAAACCGGACGGATGGCGGGTAATGAGCTAATTTTTGAGAGTGGCGTACCAGCCCCTGCTCCAGTTGTTGTCCCTCCGCCTGTGATGGCTCCGGAACCCATTCCAGCGCCGCCTGTCCGACGGCCAGTGGAAGCTAAGTTTTAATCCCAAGCAAGACCTGAACAATTGAGTGAAGTTCACCTCAGGTGAGTTTTACTCCGATCGCAGGAGTCGAGCTAAGTCGATCGCAGAATTCTGGAAAATCTGCGATCGATTTTTTGGAGATTGTTGTGCTCCTAGGATTTGGTTGCAGGGATCTGTACCTACGGTTCCAGGGCTTTGAGGGCAGCTTGCACCCGTTGCACATTCTCTTCTTGGCCCTGCTGTTGATAGAGCTGGTAGGCCCGTTGAAACGCTTGCAGTGCTGCATCCCGCTGATTACGTGCTTGCAGCGCCTGACCTAAGCCATAGAACGCATTCGCATCTTCCGGATCCAGTCGAGTTGCCTCGCGATAGGACGCGATCGCACTGGCATAGTCACCCTGCTGAAAGTAACTGTCTGCAATCCCTCGATGGGCTTCCGGTAGACTGCTGTTCAACAAAATGGACCGCTGGTAAGCGGCGATCGCGGCTTCCATTTCTCCCGCTGCTTGCAGAACTCGGCCAATTTGGGCTTGCAGCTTAGCATTGCGGGGATCCAGTTGAGCAGCGCGGTCAAAGGATTGTAGGGCAGAGGTGCGATCGTTACGCATGAGGTGCGCAATTCCCAACCCGAGGGGAATTCGACTGGATTTGCTATCGAACTTTGCAGCGCGTTGCAGGACGTTAATGGCATCATCGGGCCGTTCCTGTTCCAGGAGAATAAAGCCAATCCCCGTCCGGGCATCGGTATTTTGCCCGTCAATTTTCAACGCCTCCTGATAGGCTTGTAACCCCGCTTCATACTGGTTTTGCCGGGTGAGTAAGACGCCCAAGCCCAGATAGGCATTGAGATGTCGATTATTTAAATTCACCGCTGTCCGATAGGCGGTAATCGCATCGTTTTCCCGGCCTAAGCTTGCTAAGTTAAAGCCCAAAGCATAGGCAAAGTCGGCATTTTTAGGATCGATCGCGATCGCCTGTTGATAGGCTTGGACAGCTTCTTGGTAACGTCCCTGAGTGGCTTGAATGTAGCCGATACTGGAGAAAATACGAGCATTTTTGGGGTCTAGCTGGGCTGCTCGTTCAAACAAAAATAGGGCTCTAGCAAAGTTCTTTGCTTCAATTTGATCCCGTGCATCCTTCAGCACCGTTTCCAGTTCCTGTTGCTCGGCTGTTGGTTGGCTCTGGGCATAGGGCCCCGTGGATTGCGCTATCGAGGGCGCACCCGTTAACAAAATCAGGGTGGTGACGATCGCCCCCAGGATTGACTTACCAAAAGAATGGGTCATAGTGAGAGTTGTGTGAGGAACGGGCAGAAATGCTACCATCTCTGGGTTCATTTTGCGAGGATAGCCCATGATTTTATCAACAACCGATGTCCTTCAGGGAGTCGAAATTGACGCCTATTTGGGACTAGTGACAGCGGAAGTGGTGTATGGCAGTAATGCTTTACGCGATTTTTTTGCCGGAATCCGGGACATTATTGGAGGCCGTACCGCAAGTTATGAACGGGTTTTCCAGCAGGGACAGCAGGAAGCCTTTGCCGAATTGGAAAAACGCGCAAAGGCGCTGGGGGCGAATGCGATCGTGGGGATTGAAATTGACACTGGAACCATCAATCTCGACCAATCTGGCGTCATGTTGTTGATTACGGCAGTGGGAACAGCCGTTCGAACTCGCTAATCAGTAACCACCTTGCTGAACTTCTCGAAGCGTAAACTCAAAATGTAAAAATAATCAATAAAAAAGAGGTTATTTTAAAATAACCTCTTTTTTGTACGGGCTAGGAGGGATTCGAACCCCCGACACCGTGGTCCGTAGCCACGTGCTCTAGTCCACTGAGCTACAAGCCCTCGCACAAGATTTATACTAACACACCCTACTCAAAACATGCAAAACATTTCTGAAAATGCTCTGAATTCCGCCTCCCTGAGCCATCTGGACGATCGAGGACAGGCGCAGATGGTGGATGTGTCCGCTAAAACGGCAACCGTGCGACAGGCGATCGCGGAGGGCTTTGTCCGGATGCAGCGATCGACCCTAGAAGCCATTCTGGCGGGCGATTTGCCCAAGGGTGATGTGCTGGGAACGGCTCGCATTGCTGGCATTATGGCTGCCAAACAAACGGCCAATTTGATTCCCCTCTGCCATCCTCTCCCGCTGCAAAAGGTGGAAGTGCAGATCTTTCCGGTAGAAAGCTTGCCCGGTCTGCGCATCGAAGCCACGGTAAAAACCAAAGCGGAAACGGGGGTGGAAATGGAAGCGCTGACCGCTGTGTCAGTCACCGCCTTGACCCTCTATGACATGGCCAAAGCGGTAGAGAAGTCGATGCAGATTGAGGCCATTCAACTTGTGCAAAAAACGGGTGGCAAATCCGGCGACTATCAGCGGTAAGCCCGTCAAGCTGCGCATTCCCTTCATTGGGAAATTTACGCTACTTGGGAATGGGGCCGATCGGTGTGTAGAATCATCTGCTCCGGAGGAAGGCCTGCCCGTCGAAGAGCGGCGGATCCCTCTGGGGTTAACCCGACTAGTCTGACCTGTTTATGGAATTGGTGATATTTGCCAATAATTTTGGTCAGCGAGCTTGCAGCGGCAAAGTCCCACAGATGGGCATGGTGTAAATCCAAAAGAATCTGGGGTGGATCGTCCCGATAGGTAAACTGTTCGATCAATTGGCTGGTCGAGCCAAAAAATAGTTGACCGGACAGCGCATAGACTTTGGTATCGCCCTGCCCCAGAGAAGTAGTCACCCGCACCTGAGCCGCCTGCCAACCAAAAATCAGCAGACTGACGAGTACACCAACCACAACCCCCTTCGCCAGATCATGGGTCAGCAGTGTAATACCTACGGTTAAGGGCATGACAATCAGTTCTGGCATAGGCGTCTTGCGCCAAGTAGTGAGCGATCGCCAATCAAAGGTTTCAAACGCCACCATGATCATGACGCCCACCAACGCCGCCATGGGAATCTGCTGCACCCAATCGCGTAGGGCAAAGATCGAAAACAGTAAAAAGGCCCCGGCGACGCCCGTGGATAGCCGCCGACTCCCACCCGATCGCACGTTAATAATGGATTGTCCCACCATGCCACACCCAGCCATGCCACCCAGAAACCCTGTGACAATATTGGCAATGCCTTGTCCTTTGGTTTCCTGATTGCGGGAACTGGAGGTATCGGTCAAGTCGTCCAACAGGGCTGCGGTTAGCAACGATTCTAGGAGACCCACGATCGCCAGCGTCACGGCATAGGGCAGGATGATGCCGAGGGTTTCTAGGGTGAAGGGAACGTTGGGAAAATGCAAGCTGGGCAAGTTACGGGTAATTTCTCCGATATCCCCCACGCGACGAATGGGTAATTTGAGGCCAATGGCCACGATCGTCATGGCAATGATGGCCACTAACGGCGCAGGCACAGCTTTGGTGATGCGAGGAAAAAGATAGACGATCGCCAGTGTGACCGCCACCATGACGGGCATTTGCCAAGGTTCGCCAGTAAATTGCTGGATTTGCGCCACAAAGATCAAAATTCCTAGCCCATTGACAAAGCCAGCAATGACGGACTGTGGAATAAAACTGAAAACCTTCTCTAACTTGAATAAACCAATCGAGAATTGCAGCACTCCGGTTAAGACAGTGGCGGCAAAGAGATATTCCACCCCATGGTTAGCCACTAAGGACGTCATCAACAAGGCCATCGAACCTGTAGCGGCAGAAATCATAGCTGGTCTGCCCCCGGCGATCGCAATCACAATGGCCATACAAAACGAGGTGTAGAGCGCCACCATTGGATTGACCTTTGCGATCGCGGCAAAGGCTAAGGATTCTGGGATCAACGCTAAGGCGACGGTGATTCCCGCAAGGATTTCTTTTTGGAGGACAGCAGGGGTGAATTGCGGGGCAGCAGGGCGTCTGAGGATGCGTCGCCCCATTGTCTTCATACGATGAAACCCTCGGATCCCGATTCCCATAGGCCCCAACCCCCAATGAATGAATTGCACTGAAGAATGACTTTGGCAGAATAACTCTATCGATTGAAGCAAGAATGCCTGTATAAATACGGGCTAATCAGTAAGCCTT
This sequence comes from Alkalinema pantanalense CENA528, assembly GCF_050753345.1. Taxonomy (NCBI): domain Bacteria; kingdom Bacillati; phylum Cyanobacteriota; class Cyanophyceae; order Leptolyngbyales; family Leptolyngbyaceae; genus Alkalinema; species Alkalinema pantanalense. The sequence continues at coordinate 8,739 of NZ_JBLZFX010000070.1, forward strand.
GCAATTTCTTTACAAGGATCCAAACTGTCCATGAAGTTCCTATGAGCTTGCGTAGGCAGGGTAACTTCTGCCACTCACCTGAATCATAAATGCCTACCAATGTCTAGAGGGTTGGTTCCATGGGAGTTCTGTTCAAGAGGAGACAGGTTCAAACCAAGCGACGATCGCAAAAATCAGAAACAGGACGCCCCCTAAAGCCGTCACCACCCGTTCCGATAACCGCCCTGCAATTAACCGTCCTCCGATGACAGCAATCAGCGCACAAATCGCATGTCCCAGAATTGCGCCGATCGTGACGGCGATGGGATTATTGGCTGCTGCCAAGGCAATGGTGGCAAATTGCGTGCGATCGCCCCATTCGGCTAGAAACACCAGTACACAGGCTTCTGCCATGATGGCGAAGGGCGCTGCTTTTTTGAGCTTTGTTTCCGCTTCTGCGATGGCTTCGACCGCTTCCTTCTCGGCCTCCGCGCTAGGGGCCATAGAAGTCATTTGGCTGGCATCGTACAGTAGCTTGAAACCAAATAGAAGGAATAGACCGATCGCGGCATAATGGGTGACTTGTTTGGGTAATAGCGCCACAAGTTGACCGAGACCAACGGACAAAATGGTCATGGCGGCTAAGGCCACGATCGATCCAACAAAGACCCAACGACGCGGATAACGCATCGCAAGACAAAGAGAGATGAAAAAAGTTTTATCTCCCAATTCGGAAATTGTAATGAGTAAGAGAGAAGCAGTAAAACCAGTCAGCATAGCCGGACAGACATTGGGGTACAGCGTCCAGCGTACCGGAGAGATTCTCCAAAAGTGTGAAGATGAAAAAACTATGAGAGCTAAACCTAACTAGGTCTAGCTCTGTTACTGGTTCTATCACTGCATGGCTGCGAGCAAGCTGATATGGTCTTATTGCACTAAGGCTTGTGGGCGACTAAGGATGCTCCCAGGACTTTGGACAGGAAAAACTCGATCGAGTGAATCAAATAACGCCGATCTTCTTGCGGATCAACCATTGGCCTTACCAAAATCGTGTGCATTCCCAAACGATTTCCAGCCAAGACATCCGTAAACAAACGATCGCCCACCATGCCAACCTGCTCTGGCGGCAGACCGATCGCTTCCACTGCACGGCGCAATTTCCGGCGAGACGGCTTAGCCGCTCCAGCAATGTAAGGGACTTTGAGCGTTTCAGCAATGCGCTTAATGCGAGTTTCACTGATGTTGTTGCTCACTAGCCAAATTTTTGGGGTTACGGTTTGGACAGCTTCAACCCAAGGCAAGAGTTCCGACGACACTTGCGCCATGGTGATCGGTACGAGGGTTTCATCCACGTCCAATACAAGCCCGCGCAGACCACGTTGCTGCAGCAATTCAGGGCTGAGGCTCAAAATCGTATCCGATAGCAGTAGGTCAGGTTGCAGAAGTTTTCCCCAAGACATAAGTAAAAATTTGGGCTAGGAGGTACAAACTAGAAACAGGAAGATCCAATGATCAGCAAGACTTTAAACGAGACTTTAAAAACAAAAACTACAGACAAGCCGTTAAAAATAGCCTATTAAAGGCAAACTGTTAAAGACGAACCGTCAAAGGCGAACTATTAAAGATATTGTACGAGTAGCATAAACGTAAGTTAGGGCAAATTTCGAGAACACCCTCGACAGATAATCGACAGATTTTTTGCCCCTGATTGAGAAATTAAAGTTGAGAAGCTGAACTCAAGTTTTAACTAATACTCCTGCCTCCAGCCGCAACGACCAGCAACTAACTATGGCTTTTTAGGTTTAGGAGAGGATGACGTGGGCGCGGGAGTCGCGCTTGCTTCTACCCGATCGCGAATCTGAGTTTGGGCAGACTCATGCTCTGCTAGGGTTTGGCTAAAGACATGCGTTCCATCATAACGTGCGACAAAGTACAGATAGTTAGTCTGCTCCGGCTCCAAAGTCGCTTTCAGACTCGCTAGCCCAGGACTGGCGATCGGGGTTGGTGGAAGCCCTGGCATGATATACGTGTTGTACGGAGATGGGGTGCGCACCTGTGCCAACGTTAAGGGTTGTTCCTTAGTCTGACGAATTCCCAAACCATATTCCACCGTAGGATCCGAACCTAAGGTTATTCCCTGCTTTAAGCGATTCGTAAATACCCCAGCAATGAGGCGGCGCTCACTGGGCACAACGGCCTCTTTTTCGACAATGCTGGCGAGGGTGACCCATTGCAGCAAAGACAGTTGCAGGGGATTAGCGGCTTGTTGGGATTGATAAATCGGCAGCGCTGTTTGCTCAAAGCGATCGAGCATTTGCCGAATGGCTTGCTCCGGCGTTAACGTAGTCCCGGCAACTTCGTAGGTATCCGGAAAGAGAAATCCTTCTACAAATGGCAGATTAGGCGGCAGCCAAGGATACTGCTGGGAGGGTATTTGCTGAGCTGCTTGTAAAAATGCTTCCGCTTTGAAAAAGCCTCGCTGCTCAAAGTACTCAGCCATTTGGCGCAGTGACCAGCCTTCAGGGATCGTGAATTTGTTCTTAATCACATCCCCTGTCCAAATTTTGAGGGCGATCGCCTCCATGGATTCCGTTGGTGAGAGTTCGTAAGTCCCTGCTTGGAATCCTCCCGATTGTCCTTGCAGCTGCTGTAGTCTTGTCCAGATTTGCCAAGCTCTCTGGGAACGAATTAAACCAGCTTTTTGTAAATTTTGACCAATTTCTTGGGCAGAACTACCGGGAGGGACTGCAAAAATGAAGCTTTTGCTAGGCGTCTTTCTTTCCATAACAGGGGCGATCGAGGTCTGCCACCAAACCTTCGATCGCCAACCTCCCAGTCCTACCAGCATCAGAATGCTTAATCCAATCCATGAGGCTTTGCGGAGGATTTTCATGAGTTTCTAGAGTCAGACAAACTGAGTAAACCACTGACTCGTTACTCTAACGCATCAAAAAGCTGATCCTCAATCATGGGCAAAAGAGGCTCAATTTTCTCCAATTCGTCTGGGGATAGTAAATTAGGCTGACCTTGTTCATCCATCCGTGCCAGAATGAAGTACGGATCCAAATGAGCGTAGACTGAATATTCTTGATCTTGGTTGTAGAAACTAGCTAAGAGTTGAAGTTCCTCTTGCTCCTCTTCATCAAACTCACCCTCGTCGTAATCTTCGTCTTCCAAGTCTGGCAGATCTCCCTCAACCGTTAAAACTACTGCAGTTCGCTTGAGAACCAGGTTTTGCTCACCCAGTACAGCTTTGGCCGTGGGGAAAATTCGCTGAACTTCCGCTTCGTCTTCCACTAAAACAGCTTCTTCTTCGTCACCACCATCGCTTTGCCACGTCACAATTTCGATCGTGGAATCCACAGGCAATAGTAGGACGTAATCTTGACCCTCAACACTGAGCGAATGTTCAATGTAGCAGTCTAGCGTCAACCCGGATTCATCGGTTAGGGTGACAGTAGGCGCATCAAAAATTTCTTCATTCATCGGATTTTCCTTATCCCAGCTTGACGGGGCACTTTTAGCGATGCTACCGAGTAGCAATCCAGCGATGCCAGCACAGTATGCGGTGGCAATGCCTTACCCTCAGACAAGTATCGCCTAGAATGCACCCTCTGTACGGGGTTCCTCGGAGAGTTTTTAGGATTCTATTGAGGATTTCAGATGAGGGTTGCGATGGAGGATGGACTAGTGCTGGCCCTAGGGACTTTGCTTGAAAAATAGCAACATTGAGGCGATCGGGGTATGTTTTCGATCTCCTCAATGCCAAAAAACTAGACGGGTTTTCTTGAGCATTAACTTGAGACATCCTGAACTATTCAATGAAGATACGTTTTGGTTTGCTCACTTCTTGAGGCTAGCCCCTCCCAAAAGTGCCCCCTGGGCATTAAAATGCATCCATCATTCGGTCATCTGGCAGTTGTTGCGCTTTTAAGTTTGTAGGTAATTAATCATGGGTGAGTTGGAACGCGTACCAGTCGGCATCGTAGGTGCATCTGGCTATGGCGGTGTGCAGTTGGTGCGGTTGCTCCAAGATCACCCCCATCTGGAACTGACCTATGTGGCGGGGAATAGCACCGTTGGGCAGGAATTTTCGGAACTGTATCCCTACCTCTCCAACATTGTTCATCAGAAAATTGAAGCTTACGATGTGGAGGTCATTGCCGATCGCTGTCGCATTGTCTTTTTAGCCTTGCCCAATGGCCTTGCCTACAAGATGGCTCCGGAACTGCTGGCACGGGGCTGCAAGGTGCTGGATCTCTCTGCGGATTATCGCTTTACCGATCTTGCTACCTACAAAACTTGGTATGGGATGGAGCGCAATGATGCAGACATCAATGAGCAGGCCGTGTACGGGCTACCGGAACTGTATCGCGAGAAGATTGCAGAATCCAACTTGATTGGTTGCCCAGGCTGCTATCCCACTGCTAGTTTGTTGGCCCTAGCTCCGTTGCTGAAACAGGGATTGGTGGTGCCGGAAACCGCCATTATTGATGCTAAGTCAGGGACTTCTGGGGGCGGTCGCCATGCCAAGGTCAATATGTTACTGGCGGAGGCGGATAACGCGATCGCGCCCTACGGAGTGGCCCGTCACCGTCACACGCCAGAAATTGAGCAGATTTGCAGCGACCTAGCAGGCCGGGAAGTTTTGGTGCAGTTTACGCCGCATTTGGTGCCGATGGTACGGGGCATTCTTTCAACCGTCTATGCAACGCTACGGGATCCGGGGTTAGTGCGGGAAGATTTGCTGACCATCTACGGGGCGTTCTACCGCAACTCGCCTTGGGTGAAGCTGCTTCCGGCAGGCACCTATCCCCAAACCAAGTGGGCCTGTGGAACCAACCTCTGCTACATCAGCATTGAAGTGGATCCCAGAACCGATCGTGTGATTGTCATGTCGGTGATTGATAACTTGCTGAAAGGCCAAGCAGGGCAAGCGATCCAGTGCGTTAACATCATGATGGGATGGGAGGAAACCCTCGGCTTACCCAAGCTAGCTTTTTATCCGTAAACGTTTTATCCATCGGGGTGAGCGCCGGATTTTTCTGTTGGGTAACCCAGCACGATTCTAGAGAACGGCTCAAGAATATTGCAAAAGAGGCCAATGCCAATGCAACCGCTGTCACGGGTTACTCTCAATCCTGAGGGGATGGGGAGTCAACTTTGTATTCGCGGATTACTTGTCACTGTAGGCACGATCGTCGGTCTCATGGCCTTGGGGCGAACGCCTTAGGAAATCTTGGTAGCCTATCCTGACCTAGAGTTAGCTGACATATACGAAGCCTACGCCGTTTGGCAAGTGGAAGAAATTTTTATGCCAATGCCAATGGTATGAAAATTTTGGTCGATATGAACCTATCACCTGACTGGGTATCCCGATCATTGCAGCCTTACTTGTCCGACAAATTGGGTGAGCTAGTTTAATCTTGTCCAAAGTTTAATCTCACCCAAAGTCAACCTCGTACGCCGCACTAGGCAATGATCCTAAGTTGGCCTTTGATCCTTCGCTCGATCGGTGGAATGGTGGATTAGAACGGTGTAGTTAAAGGAATGTCAAATGTTTCAAGATTCAAAATCCTAGAGGAGGCTTTTGCTGATGCTACCTGAAGACAGCAGCGCTACACACCGCAGCCTATCCGATGTGATGAAACAATTTCTGTTAGGCATCGCATTTGGACTAGTGCTGATGTTGATCCCTGTATCCTACATTTCGATCTCAGCGATCGAATGGCAGTCCCTACACGGGGTTGCCCTAGCAGCTTCGGTTCTTTCCTGCGGAATCCTGGCAGCGATTGGGGGAAACAAAGTTTTAAGTCCATTGATGAAATTCCTGGAATCGATTCCTCCTATTAGTTGAGCAATTGGCTAGTTGAGCAATTGGCTAGTTGAGCGATTGGCTAGTTGAGCGATGGACTGAGACGCCGCCCTATCCGTTCTAGATGACCTTCTGCCAGATAACCTGTTGTTAAGGCAGGAGGCCATCTCGATCGATCGCGGAAAACGATTCTGGGGAAACCAAGCCCAACCAGGGATCGGCGTCAGGGGTGAGGAATAACTCTTGGTATACCCGTGCGTTCAGCGAATCCACCGATCGGGTGCGGCCCAACGTATTACTCAGGAACCAGCTATGGAGCTGACTATGGAGCAAATATTCGTTGCGAACGGTATCCAGGGCGATCGATTTTTCAAAGGCTTGCAGGGCAGGTTGCAATTCCGTAGCAGTTTTCACCCCCTTCTTGCGCTGCATCAGGTTGCGACTGTTGCTATCAAGTACTGCATCTTGGGGCGATCGCTGAGCTAGTTTTTCCCAGGCAGCTTGATCGGTCACTTTGGCGAGGGCAGTGCGGTTGCGGCCTGCGGCGGACATAACGGATAGCACCAACGGACTTTCCACCACCATTTTGGTCATGGCAATGCGGCCTGCGGCGATCGCGTCGGGATTTTGCCCCGTTCTGAGATCGGGTTCCAAACTATCTAACTGGGGTGGCTTAATGCCAAGGGCTGTGAGATCCGCCGTCCACTGATTCTGCAAAGCAGTCAAGCGATCGCGGTGGTATTGCTGCAAAAACGTATCTCGCTGATCCGTCGGAGTCCCTTGATAGGTGGCAACCGCTTTTTCCGCCTGTTTTAACTGTTTGAGAAAGGCACCGGGGCCATAGAGACCGGGGAGGGCCTCGATCGGGCGGCCATCGGGACTGAGGATGTAGTGGATACTGTTGCCCGTTAGCGTCCGCTCCAGTTTCCGACCATCGCCAAAATCAACGGTGACCTTGGGGGCGGGACGCACAGACTGCCAATGAAGCACAAAGCGATCGCGCAGTAATTGGGAAATTTGCGCATTGGGATAGAGCGCCACCCGGAAAAATCGGCTGTTAGCACAACTGAGATCTTGATCTAACTGACCCAGTAAGCGCAGGGACAAAATCGGCTTACCACTGGCTTGGGCCGCCGCCTTCGCTTCTTCTACATCGGTATACCAAAACAGTTGGGACGCATCACAATCCCGTTGCCGACAGAGTGCATCGAGTTCGGCTCGACGTTCCGGGGAGTTGGCTAACTCTGGCCCATATTTTTTTACAAATGCTGAGATTGCAGCCGGTCGATCGCCTTGAGCCGTTGTTTTAGCCATTGTTAATGGGGCAGCAGTGGCGACTGAACTGATGCCCAGGGTTAGGAACGGAACAATCAAACCCAGCATTAGTGGAATACGCATGGCAAATTGGAGGGGTGAGGTGAAAGCAAAGTTAGATGTACCCCCAACCTAGGCAACTTATGCATTCACCTAGGTAGTTAACTGATGCTAGGCAGTCGATTTATGTATTCGACTTTATGCATTCGACTTTATGCATTCGACTTTATGCATTTGACTGTGACTCGCGGCGGAACAGATGCCCATGGTCTGCATTATAGAGTCGCGATCGCTGACTGCCATCCGCCAAGGTACGATCGACATAGCCATATTCCGCTGGAACAGTCGCACTGGTGAGGGCCGGACTGATGAGATACATCGTGGTGCGAATGAGTTGCTCCCGCTGGGTGACTTCTGCCATTTGATTCAGGGGAACCAGCCAGACCTTTTCATCGGGCCAGCCGAGCCGAAAACAAATCGCGATCGGCATTTCCGGCGGGTAGTGTTGCAACAGCTTTGCTTGGGCGGATTCTACATGGCGGGCGCTGAGATAGAGGCAAAGGCTGGCTTGGTGGGCCGCTAAAGCGGCCAATTCCTCTGCTTCTGGCACCTGAGTGCGGCCACTGATGCGGGTCAGGATAATCGTCTGCACCACGTTCGGTACCGTTAGTTCCACCCGGAGCCTCGCCGCCGCCAACTGGTACGCACTCACCCCCGGCACAATTTCAAAGGGAATCTCTGCCTCCAGCAGGACGGAAATTTGTTCCTGAACCGCACCATAGAAGCAGGGATCGCCATCGTGGAGTCGCACAACAGATTGGCCCGATCGCACCCGATCGACCAAAATCGGCAGAATTTCTTCCAGGGTTTTGTTGGCGGTGCGGATGATTTCAGCGTCCGATCGGGCTAGTTGAACGATCTGTCGCGGTACTAGGGAATCGGCGTAGAGAATCACATCCGCCTGCTGAACTAATCGCTGGGCTTTGACGGTCATCAGTTCCGGATCCCCTGGGCCAGCCCCCACAATGTACACCGCAGGCGCGAGTTGGGCTGGAGTGGGGCTAGGATGGGGCATAGACTCAATGTCAGATGGAGCAGAAGAAATGGACATGGCAAGTTTCAGAATGTTGTAACGCAGGTTAGCCCAGCGAAATGTGGAATCATCAGTGGCGAAATCAGGTAGTTAGGTTTGCAGTCAGGCAATTAATTTTTTGCTTCTCTCAATTTTTTCCGGATGGTAGCCCTTAAGCAGGAAGAGTGGAGTGGTAGATGCACCCTGACTTATCTCCCCGGAGGCTGTTACAGCTTCTGGGGTTTTTCCATTTATGGGGGAGGGGGTCATTCGGAAACGGTCGGCACACTGTCTGGAGCAACCACATCAGGCAACGATCGCTTGAAGCCATAGAGCCAAGCCAGGCCAGCAGCGCCCAGCAGAACCCCTACCAAACTTACCATCTGAGCCATTTTCAGTGGCCCTAACATCAAGCTGTCCATCCGGAGTCCTTCGATCCAAACCCGCCCGAGACTGTAGAAAATGGCGTAGGTCAGAAAAAGAGTCCCCGATCGCAGATTGAGCTTACTTTGACGATCGCGAATGACCAACGTCATAAGAATCCCAAAGACCATCAAATTCCAGAGGGACTCATAGAGGAAGGTGGGATGGTAATAAGCCACACTTTCTAAGCCTGGTGGTCGTTGGCTGAGGGGAATCAACAGCTTCCAAGGCAAATCCGTTGGTGCGCCGTAGGCTTCGGAGTTAAAGAAGTTCCCCCATCGCCCGATCGCTTGACCCAAAATCAGCGCTGGAGCCACGATGTCCGCCAAGCGCCAAAAGGAAATCTTGCGCAATTTCGCAAAAATCAGCGCCGCGATCGTGCCACCGATAATTGCACCGTGGATTGCGATGCCACCTTCCCAAATAGCGATCGCCTTACTGGGATTGGCTGCGTAGTCTTTCCACTGGAAGAGCACGTAGTACAGCCTTGCACAGGGTAGTGCACCAATGACTAGCCAAATTGCCAAATCATTAATCAGGTCAGGATCAATATTTTGCTTACTGGCTAACTTTTGGGATAAACTCACCCCCAGCAAAACTGCCGAAGCAATCAGCACTCCATACCAGCGCACGACAAGTGGCCCTAGGTGAAAGGCGATCGGGCCTGGAGAGGTAAACTCGGCAGCCAAAAGAACAGCAGAACTGACCATGGAAATCCCATTAACGAAACCCTGTCCAATGTAGCGCGATCGCAGAACCCGATCACACCAACTCTATTTAAGTTAGATATGAAGCTTGGACAGCGGAAAATCAAGACGCAAAATAGGGCGTTGAATTGGACATTTCAAGAGGTTGTGGAGATTGGAAGGGCAGAAAAATGGTGAACTGACTCCCCTGACCTACCTCCGACTTAAATTCAACACTGCCACAGTGCAGTTCTGCCAAACGACGGGTTAGCGCCAAACCCAAGCCCGTTCCTGCCCGCCGTCGATCGATAAAATCATCCACCTGTTGAAATGGATTAAATAACAAATGATGCTTTTCCTTGGGAATGCCGATTCCATTATCCCAAACGGTCAGACTCATATATTGCTGGTCGTGGGTTATCTCAAGGCCGATCGTGCCACCTTCATGGGAGAACTTAATGGCATTGGAGAGTAAGTTTAAGAGCATTTGCCGAATGCGCACTTCGTCAGCCACTAAGGAGGGCAGATCCTCCGGAATCGTTAGGGTCAGCGTAAGATTACGAACTTTAGCCTGCTCACTGATCAGGGCAACGGCTTCATTGCAGATCTGGGAGACAGATAAGGGCACCATTTCCAAGGAAAGTTGACCCGCTTCAATTTTAGAAAGATCCAAAATATCGTTAATCAATGCCAACAAATGTTGTCCGCTGCGATGGATTTGCTGGATATAGAGCTCTTGTTTAGCCGTTAATTCGCCAAAAATCTTCTGCTTCAAAATCGAGGAGAATCCCAAAATCGAAGTGAGTGGGGTTCGTAACTCGTGGGACATGTTGGCAAGAAACTCAGACTTCAACTGGTTCGATCGCGCTAGGGCTTGATTTTCTAAAATAAGTGCTGATTCCGTTTGCTTATGAATTGTCGCATCTCTAATTGTCCAGATTAGAATTAGCTGGTCGGGAATTGTGCCGACGGCGACTTCCGCTGGGAACTGATTACCATCTGTGCGACAACACCGAAGTTCGCCTCGCCACCCTTGGGTGTTGGCCTGCTGCAACAGAGGTAAATTGATGCAGGATCGACACCCATCGCGGGTTTCCTGAGCCAACCAGCCATCAATCGAACCTTGATGGCGAAAGTCTTCAGAGGATGCTCCCAAGAGTTGACCTGCGGCTGGATTGGCATAGAGAATCTTGCCTGCCCGATCGGTAAGCATCACCCCATCTGGCAGCGCTTCGAGCGCCTGCACTAAAAGCGCGGGGGGAAGTTTGAGGGACGCAGGAACAACATCACCAGAATCAAAGAAACCAAGGTTCGACATGCTGACTATAACTTCTAAGCTCACAAACACGGAGCAGATAGACTCCAACTCTGTCGAGTGACGATCGGGGTATGGGAATTAATCCTTAAAACACCCCAGGCAGTGCCTTGCAGCCATGCTTTAAGACACTGTCGCCATGCATCACAGGAAATCCAGGTCATTGTCCGGGAAACCCACATTGTCCGGGAAACCCACATTGTCCGGGAAACCCATGCATTGCGGTCTCCCCCTCGATGAAACACACGAAATTTCAGGGAAAATACTTAGACCTATTGTCTAGCGGATCGAGGGGAAGACAAGAGCAATTCTACGTACGGACTATAGAACTCAAGGGTAATATATCTCAAAAACTTAAGTAATTATGCTGTTTTGTTACCAAAACAAATTTATTCTATTTCTAGAATTGCTAGAACAATTGCACTTATGCGATCGTCCTCAACTTTGGAAACCTATAGACCTATGGATAGATTCCCCACCCATAGCTATCTCATAGGTACCATGGGTTGTCAAGACGCAACATCCCCCTAGAGGGTGACCCTATGAAGTCGTCATTAAGTGAGCGGCGTAATTGGGATGGGGAACCGTAACTGAGCGTTGAAAGTGCAACTGTTTGCAGACCTGCTCAACTAGCAACGTTAAAATTTGTTGGTGGAGTGGAGGGAATATCTGCCTTAGAATCAATCCAGATGCGTAGATTTTTCACAGGCCAGCTCAGCGGCACGATTCCATGACCCTTCCTTCTCCTGCTTCAGCGATCGCTTCAGAACCGTTAGTTACCAATCAGAGCGTTACAGATCACAGTGCGCCCTTGATACCAGATTTGTCAGGTTCGACGGCTCCTTCGAGGACTCCTTTGCTGGGAGCTTCTGTTCAGGACTTGACGGATTGGGTTCAAGAACAACAACAGCCTGCCTACCGAGGGCGTCAGCTCCATCAATGGATTTACCAAAAAAGCGCGCGATCTTTAGCGGAAATTACTGTGTTTCCCAAAGCTTGGCGGGAGATGATGGCGGAGTTCCCGATCGGGCGATCGCAGATTGTCCATCGGGCGCAGTCATTGGATGGAACGGTGAAGTTTCTGCTGCAATTGCAAGACGGACAAATCATCGAAGCGGTGGGCATTCCAACCTTTAAGGGCGTTCAACCTGGTGCAGCCCTTAAGCCCGGTTCGCAACCTGTTCTCGATCGCCTAACGGTCTGTGTCTCTTCCCAGGTGGGTTGTCCCATGGCCTGTGACTTTTGTGCTACAGGAAAGGGCGGGTTCAAGCGCAATCTAGAACGCCACGAAATTGTGGATCAAATCTTGACAGTGCAGGAAGAAGTGGGCCATCGCGTCAGTAACGTGGTGTTTATGGGCATGGGGGAACCGCTTCTGAATGTTGAAAATGTGGTGGGAGCAGTGCGATCGATCAACCAAGACATTGGCATCGGTCAACGGTTCATCACTATTTCGACGGTGGGCATTCCGGGGCACATTCGCCGCCTCGCCGATCGGCAACTTCAGGCAACCCTGGCGGTTAGTCTCCATGCCTCTAATCAATCGGTACGGGAACAACTGATTCCCAGTGCAAGGCAGTACCCATTGGCAGCACTGCTTGAGGAATGCCGAGATTACGTCAATCTGACGGGGCGACGGGTGACGTTTGAGTATATCGTCCTGGCGGGTGTGAATGACCATACTGAGCACGCGATCGAACTGGCGCACCATCTACGCGGCTTCCAAACCCATGTCAATTTGATTCCCTACAATCCCATTTCAGAAGTAGACTACCAACGCCCCTCAGAAAAACAATTGCGTCAATTTAGCCAAGCCCTTCGCGATCGTCACATTGCCGTTAGTATTCGACGATCGCGGGGCCTCGAAGCGGATGCTGCCTGTGGACAACTCCGAGCCAACCAACTGCAACGCTGGGCGAACCCTCAATCCTAGTGAGAGGGCACCGATCGCTCGGGGAGAGACGCTAAAACCTGCTGAGTCAGAGCGTGCATCCGGATTCCGGGGGCATAGGCTTCGATCACCTTACCCGTTGTGCGACAGGTAATTAACAAGTAGTCACAGGTCGAACATTGGGTACGGATGAGTTTGCCATCAGCAGTGAGTAGGCGTTCCGCTGAATGTCCACAATTTGGGCAGGGCATGGAATAGGTCAGTGACATGGGGTTCTCTCAAAAAAAAATAGTGAAACGGGTGTGCTAAATGAGAATCGGGCTACCAAAGGATAGTGCCCATAATCGCTCTAATCCATCATTCCCACAAATTCAGAATTATTTTTGGGAATTAACTAACTCCACAAAATTGAATCCGAGGGATATTAATCTTACAACACTACCAACAATTCTCATCTGATTGATAAATGCTCAAAAATGATTAATGAATGATTGACGAATCGTACAATTGCCGGATACCCACAAAATATTACAGAATCAGCACTGAGCCGATTTTAAGACTCAGTCATTTCTATCATTTCTGTGATTGATCAGGGATTGATGAATGTCAGCAGCCAGCAAGTTGAATAACAGGTGAATAACGAACAGACGAAACCTGAGATTGCCAAGGAATCTGTGTCAACAATATCTGTGAATTCAGTATCTATGAATTCAGTTGATTTCTAGCATTCACAAGTCCATAGAACTCATCCATTGAATGTAGAAATTCATGGCAAGTTTGTGCGGAATTTGTGCGAGATGGCATTTTGACTAGGCTAACGATCGCGCTAGATTCAAAAACTGGCCTAATAATCTACGGGGAGATACAAATGATGGATTTACACCAGCACATCCATAGGTTTCCTATGGATGAACCCATTTGCAAACCAATGAGCGTTTCAGCAGCACTAGTGTTTTGACAACACTGATTGCAACTTCATGCTCTGGAAAGGTATCACAGAATACATAAAGTAGACTGGTGCAAATCAGTGATCCCCGTTAGCACCTCTCTATTATTAGAGGATTCCAAATAATCGGCCCGAAAATTTATGGATTCTTTGGTTTTGTGAAAACAGCTGGGATCATTGATTTTGTAAATGATCCCCATTATTTCTAGTCTATAGATTATCCATTAAGATTCAGCCTTGTCCCTTCAACCGGAGCCAACCTTATGCTCCATTTCTACGAGTCATCACTTCAACTGAGTTCTCTCGGAACCCATTACGACTGTACTTGCACCTAGATGTTAAACCTATGGGAACAGCGTCAGTGGTTCACCTATCAGTGGTTCACCTAAATGTTTCACTTAAGGGCTTAACCTATGGCTTGACAGGAGCCTTGGGAAGATTGTTACCCGCTGGGGAAGGAAAGAAAGTGGATGCACCGGACTTGGAGGTAGAACTACTGCTAGGCGCAGGGGTTGGTGTGGCCGTAGAGGCGGGTGCGGGGGCCGTTGGTGCGGTGGGACTAGCCGGAGAAGCTGTGGGGGCGGGACTGGGGGCAGTAGCAAGTTTACAGGTTGCCAGATCGGGGGGCTGGGTTACCACGTTAACGGTTTTATAGGCTGGAACTTTGACTAACTGGCTGATCACTAATTTGGCGCGATCGTTGGCTTGTTGTAGGATGCCTTGGTCACAGGCTGCCGCCGTAATTTTTTCCAAAGCTTGTTGTTGTGCCAAGGTTTGAAGTTGTGGGGCCACATCGGGGCCAAGGCCGAGGGAGCCTCGGTTGTAATCGTATACGCTCGATCGACTGACATCAATTTTGCTATCTAAGCGTTGGGCTGGCGGTAAGCGCAACGTTAACGTCTCCCCATTGGCCTGGATATCACTAGCTTTCAGCTTGCTCAGATCAACTCCAGCCCGCACTTCTCCGGCAGCAATGTAGAGCAGTTTGGTGGTTCCAATCACAACGCCTCCCACCGTGGCATCTTGCTGAGTGGGCACCACCGCCTCCATGGAAAAAATGGCAGTGGTTAACTCGCTGGCGTCTTGCACTTGCTTGATGACGATCGATCGAACATCTACCTGAGGTGCGGGCTGAGGATCCGTTGCCCAACTGGTCAACTTGCGCCAAAAGCTATCCCCCGACTTCCAGAGACTCAATAGGATAAACACTCCTAACAAGAAAGACCCACTGGAGAGCAACAGCGCGATGCTTTTTAACAACGAGGCTGGATTTGCAGGTTTTCTAGGAGATTTAGATAGGCGCATGGTTTTGCTGGAACGGCAGTTCTACGGCATTGTACTGGGTTAACGGGGTTTTGGATGGACGATTTTGTGCATTTTGGCAACTTCGCTCAACTCTGACAAGGTCGCTTTTGGCCCCTGAGAATTTTGCGCCGCCCACATAATTGTTCTAACCAATCAACTTATTCTGGCTAACCCAATTATTCTGGCAGCCAAGGGGGGTTTTGGGTGGATGAGGTCATTCAATTCAGACTTCGATTCAGTCAATCGAATTCGATCGAAGGATTCGGCAATCTAATTTCTAGGAATCTTTGACAAACTCCAACTGGGATAAGTTTCCTGAATTTGCTGCCAGTTGGTCAGACGATCGTGCTCCTGACCGTCGGGTGTCATGATGGTGATTTGGGAAAGTCCCCAGCGGCCATCCGGGCGGCGAATGCGTTGAGTCATTGCAAGTAATCGTCCATCCGCAGACCAAGTGGGGGCCGCACAATCACTGTTGGCATCGGTCAGCCGCAGAAGCTGATTTGTACTCGCATTTAGTAAGTATATACTACCTATCTCGGGATTATCCCGATCGGACACAAAGGCCAACCAACGACCATCTGGTGACCAACTGGGGGAAGTGTCTACCGCAGGATTATTGGTCAAACGGAGGGGGCGATCGACGGCTAGGGGAAGATTGCCTTGGACGGGGAGGTTATAGATTTCATAGTTGCCATCACGATCGCTGACAAAGGTAATAAAGCGGCCATCCGGTGACCAAGTAGGAGCGACTTCGAGTCCCTTGGAACGGGTGAGGCGATAGGACTGACGGGTTGCTACATCCACCACATAGAGGTCATGGCTACCATTCTGGTTAGACATATAGGCGATCGATCGACTATCCGGCGACCAGGTGGGAAAGAGCTTCAGCCCACCCCCTTGGGTCAGTTGAGTCAAGTTTTTGCCATTGGCATCCATCACATAAAGATTGACCTGATCCTGTTGTTCTGCAATGAAGGTAATCCAGCGCCCATCCGGCGACCAGGCAGGATCCATATTGGCCGTCAAGGCTTGAGTCGCCAGGGTACGGGTCAGCCATCGTTCTTCGAGACCATCCAAGCTCATGGTCACAATCTGACTATTTTGTTGGGATTGGGAAGCGGTAAAGGCAATGCGATCGTGGCGTAGCGATCGCCCACTTGCGGTTAGTCCTAGCAGCAATCCACAGAAGAGATAACACAACAATCGAGCTAGGGAGGCAAGACCCATAGGAAAATTCTCACTGTCAAGGGGTTCGGGCGACTTTCAATTTAGGGCAGAATAGAGCAAGAATATAAAAGAAAGTAGGTGTTTGATGGAAAGTTGTACGATCGTAGGTACAGCTTTTTTGAGAGATGCCTCAATTTGTTGTAATGACGATAACCATTTCTTGAAGTCAGCTATGACAGAACCGCGAAACAGTTGGCACTTACAGCAAATATCAGCGACAGTGGGAGGCTCAATTGCGACCCCGGAAGCCTCTAGCCAAACGGTCCGCAAGCCTTATCCCAACTACAAAGTGATCGTTCTTAATGACGACTTCAACACCTTTGAACATGTTGTTAATTGCCTAGTGCGATACATTCCTGGCATGGTGAGCGATCAGGCTTGGAATTTGGCTGACCAGATTCACCATGAAGGTCTGGCCACAGTGTGGACTGGCCCATTAGAACAAGCTGAGTTATATCACATGCAACTCACCCTAGAGGGCCTTACGATGGCTCCTTTAGAAACCGCCTAAATTCTTTTTGATTTAACAATTTGCTTATATTGAAGGAGCCCTGCCCCATGACCCAAGCCAACGCTCGGCTAGTCCTAAACCATTCCACACACATTCCGGGGCTGATTCCTCTGCTCGAAAAGCTTTCCCAAGAAACGGGTATTCAAAGCATTACCCCGGGCGCTATCTGCCCTGTCCGCGCCCATATGCCTCAACTCCGCCTGCGAGTCTCTGTGCCCATTCGAGGAGGGTATAAGCTAATTGCCCGTGCTGGGAAAATTGCTCAGGAAGTCTTTGTCTTGACCACCTTGGGGCAAAACGATTTAGAAGTTGCGATCGCAAGACTGCTGCAACGGTAACGGTGATTTGTTCTACAAAACCGCTCGACCCCTCACAAAAAGGGAATGCCAAAGGCATTCCCCAATAGTCTTGTAGGTAAAAAGCGATTAGCGTCGGTAAAAACTCATTGAACCCCAGTCCAGAAGCCCAGCCCAAGCTATCGAGCACCCGTTCACCTGCTAATCCCTAGCGATAACAATGGCTCCTGTGGCCTTGTTAAGCAGGGGGGACTGTTTGAGCAGGGTTGAGTTTTTTGTTCACGTTTACTCTACTTGCTCTTTGACTGCCATTTGGTTCAAAGGCAAACTCAGGGCACAGGAAAAGGTCAGCATTCCTGAAACCACTGCCGTAAACTTCAGACTTAACACCATGATCGACCAGTCTGGGTTAATCCAGTTTTGTAGCGCCGCAGCTAAGCAATGCACAATCCAGTAGGCAAAGCTCATCGCAAAGAGCATCCATTCTGTTTCATCTAAATCGTCTTGACGAATGGTTTGATGGTTATAGAGGAAGAATAAACCTAGTACGCTGGCAAAAAAGGAAATCAAAAGAATAAGTTGATACCAAACTGGATGAGCCATAACGAATGTATCTTGCAGGAAGTGTTGTGGAATTAGGACATCAACTTCGTAACTAAATTCGCAACTAAATTCGTAACTAAATTCGTAAAAAGTAGTCTAGGGGATGGCTTGCTAAAATCTCGAAAAATCTTACAAAGAGATATACTTCCGGGCTTTTTGTAACAAATCTCAAAACCATTTTGAGGCTGAGTCCCTCCATGGATTTACCGCTGATCTACCATCCTGACTACGTTGTGCCCCTACCGATCGGTCATCGCTTCCCCATGGCGAAATTTAAAAATCTTTACGACTGTTTATTGCGGGATGGTGTGGCAACGATCGAACAATTCCATCAACCCGATCGCCCCCCCAATTCCTGGATTGAATTGATCCATGATTCCGATTATGTAAATGCCTATTGCACAGGTTGCCTCGACCCCAAGGCCCAACGCCGCATTGGCTTGCCTTGGAGTCCCGCCTTGGTGAAGCGCACCTGTACAGCAGTTGGGGGAACAATCTTAACCGCTCAACTTGCCCTCAAAACTGGATTAGCCTGTAATACCGCTGGCGGTACCCACCATGCATTTCCAGCCTATGGTTCCGGCTTTTGCATTTTTAATGACTTGGCGATCGCGGCACGATATTTACAGCAGGTCGGCCTGGTTCAAAAAGTCCTGATTGTCGATTTAGATGTCCATCAAGGCGATGGCACGGCTTTTATCTTTCAGAACGATGGGAGCGTGTTCACGTTTTCTATGCACTGCGAAGTTAACTTTCCTGGAACGAAACAGCAAAGTGATTTGGACGTGCCGCTTCGGGAAGGTATGGAAGACGATGAATATTTGCAGACCCTCGATCGCTACTTGCCCGACCTACTCACTCAGGTGAAACCGGACTTGGTTTTGTATGATGCAGGAATTGATACCCACTTAGACGATTGTTTGGGAAAGCTAAATCTAACGGATACCGGACTCTACCGCCGAGAAATGCAAGTCCTCACCACCTGTCTATCGTTAGGCTACCCAGTGGCCTGTGTCATCGGCGGCGGCTACAGTGAGGATATGAATGCGCTGGTATACCGCCACTCGCTGCTGCCGCCGCCAGCAACGTTTATCGACAGTATCGTCTCTAGGGCTTTAGTTGATGCTCGTTTCCACCGCAGGACTGGTTGCCGGAGATTCGAATTTATAACCAACACCCCGCACCGTCTGGATTAACGCCGGTTGACTGGTATCCAGTTCGATTTTTTTGCGGATTTGGCCAATGTGGACATCCACAACCCGCTGGTCTCCCACATATTCATAATCCCAGACCTGTTGGATCAGATCCGATCGCCGCCAGACTTTACCGGGATGGCTGGCCAAGAAATGCAGCAGGTCAAACTCTAGAGCCGTTAAAGAAATTAAATCGTCATTAATTTTGACTTCTCGGCGCACCGGATCGATGACCAAACTATTAAAAATCAAACATTGCTGTTCAGCTGTCGTAACAATCCGTTGCCGTTTGAGAATAGCGCCAACCCTCGCTCCCAATTCGCCGAGGCTAAAGGGCTTGGTGATGTAGTCATCTGCCCCTTGGCTAAAAGCTCGAATTTTGTCGGCTTCGTCAGTCCGACTTGTGAGCATCAGGATGAAAACACCTGTTCGACTTTGCATCTCTTGGCAAAGACTGTATCCATTGGCATCAGGCAAATTGACATCCAGAATCACCAGATCTGGATTAAAACTTTCAAACATCGCTAAAGCACTTTTGCCGTCATCGGCGGACTCTACCTGAAAGTCTTGCTTACTCAGGAAGCGGTGAATGAGGTTTCGAACAGCTGATTCGTCATCAACTACCAAAATTTTGGCTTGAGCCATGGCCATAACCTTGCATTTCAAGGACACAATGTGCAATAGAAGCACTCCCTACCTGGGGCAGATCGGGGCTTTCCCATAACCTCCCTCAAATCCTTAGTCCAGTGAGTGATTGAGATCACAGGACACGATCGCGATTACCACAAAGGATTCTTCATAAATATCCGCATTATATAAATCTATTATCAGAATTAGTATGCCCTACCTTGCCAATAAGATATCAGTGTGCTGAGACGGAAATGATAAGCTATCTGGGATAGCCCCTAGGAGTTTCCAATTAATCACAATAATCTTCAATATCTTACAGTCATCATCCCTGAAGTTTACCTTTCAGGATGTGTTTGGAGTTGCTAATTCATCACAACCTTGGATGCCTCTCTGAAGTTTTGTCTGAAGAGTTGTGAAGGAAGGTAACCCTGAGCTACGCTGGAACTTAACTGTGGAGTAGCGGCTAATGAGTGAGCAAAGTCCTTACGAAAAGTTGGGTGTTGCTGAGGGTGCGACTTTTGAAGAAATTCAGGCAACGCGAACTCGTTTGTTACAGGAATATGCAGACGAACCCCAAAAAGTCGCCCAAGTAGAAGCAGCCTATGACGCAGTCTTGATGCAGCGCCTCAAGCTTCGCCAGGAAGGGAAGATTGCCGTCCCGGATGGAATCCGCTTTGCCGAACAAACGCCTCCTTCGGTGCAGCAAAAAACCGCTTCAGCAGTTAAGGAGTCGAGTCAGTGGTTACAGTCCGTTCTAGGACAGACTGGGCAGTGGGGTTGGGTGTTGCCGGCGATCGTCTACTTGGGGCTCGGAGCTTGGGTTGGCTTTATGCCTCAGCCTCAGATTGTGCAACTTGCGATGATGCTGGCAACGGGTAGTGGATTATATTTCCTGTACCGTAAAGAAAAGCGTCTAGGTCGTTCAGCTCTCTGGAGTTTTGGTGGACTCATTGGGGGCTTTGTCATTGGTACGTTAAGTTACACCCTGCTCAAATCGCTGATCCCAGGACTGCCAAGTGACACGATCGTCATTAGCTGGGTAACGTTTTTGGTGCTGTGGGGCATTGCCAGTTTTTTGAAATAGTTTTTTGGCGTAGCAAGGCATAGAAGGGGTAAGGTTCTGACACCCTTACTCCTGCGAACCTTCACATTGCCTAGCTTTCGATCTCTGACTTTAGCCCTCGATTGCTAAGGAGACACGATCGCCGCCGACGGAGCGGAGTTGACCGAGAATTTGTACCACTTTTTCGTAGGGTAAAGCACGATCGGCCTTGAGTAGGACAACCCCTTGCGGATCCTGTTGAAGGTAGGCCGTCACTTGAGGGGCAATTTCAGGGAGGGTGGCAGGGACTTTGCCCAGATACAGCCGCCCTTGGGGATCCAATGTGACAATCAGGGGTTGGGGTGCTTTTTCTTGGCTAGCTCCGGCTTGGGTGCTAGGCAAATTTACCTTGACGGCAGCCCCTTTCCCTCGATTTAAAGTCATGGAGACGATAATAAAAAACGTCAAAATCGTCATAACCACGTCCATCATGGGTACCAGATTGACTTCTGGCATTTGAGATTTTTGGGATTGACTTTTAAATTTCATAACGTTTTGCAAGGCAGTAGGGATGGGTCAACGGTGGACGAGGGGGGTAGCTAGGACTCAATAGCTGGAACTAATCAGACCCAATGGCTAACCTTAGTAAATGGTCAGGAGCAAATGGCTCAGTAATTGGCAAAGTAGGTTGAAATCCCCACTCCCGCGCTATATACCACGCTAAAAGAGCGAAGGGCCTGAACTAAAAGGCTTAGGAGGATTGGGCGGCTCCGGGGCTTGAAATTGAGGGCCTACCGAATTGCTATCAGGTTCATTGGACGGAAAATGGTCACGGTGAAAAGGCTCGTACCAAACTTGGCGATAGATTAATTCTAAATCGCTTCCCACCTTCGCAAAGTAGTCCACTTGCTTGGCTTGTAGGGTGATGGAAATTCGGAAAATCATCAGAGCCACGATCGCCACAACCATCCCGCCTGCCGTTGTAATCAGGGCTTCCCCAATCCCTGCTGCAGCTTTACTGAGGTCTACATCGGCTCCCCCTTCGCCAATTTTGAGATTGAGAAAGGTTGTAATCAATCCAGTGACGGTTCCTAATAAACCAAGTAGGGGGGCTACTGCTACGACTGTTTCCAGTAGCTTGTCCCCCTTGCGCATTTGGGCAAATTCCTGCTCTCCCGTGGACTCCAGTGCAAGGCGAAAGGTCTCAGGGCTGGGCTGCCTAAGGTTGAGGGGAGCCAAAAGGAATCGACCGATCGGGGTGTGGCTGGCACGTTCGGCCAGTTCCTTGGCTTCATCCAAATTGTGTTTCGCCGCATCAAGAACTTGATAAACAATGCGTTGTTCGCCTTGAAAGACGCGCAGCCAAAACCAAGCACGCTCAAAGGCACAGGCAAAGGACAGGATAGAAAGTGCAACGATCGGCACCATGATGGGGCCGCCCTTGGAAATCAGTTCGTAGACCGACGAAGATGACATAGCAACTCTAGATTGATAGAAGGGCTTAACTTCCATCTACCCTACAAGGTCTTAGACCCTACTGGCATGTGTTGATGAACACCGGATTGGATAGAATTTATGTGGATAAATAATATTATTGGTGTTCGGCAAGCAATGGGTTAAGTCTAGTAAGTCTAGGAGCGTTTTAAAAATACTCAAGATTGAGATCCTGTATATCTAGGCAGTGCTGCAAAGTGTGTCGCGAAGGTTTCGGAGTTATGTTGAACTTGGAAACTGCCCCGATTTGGGATGAAAACAAATGCTGCAACCGCCAGCAAGAAATATCCAAACCCCTTTTGGAGATGTTGGATGGGCACAAACTTGGCGAAATAAGCCCCGATCGCCGTTCTGGTCGATTACTTCTGCCACTGATAACCGTTGCCAGGCACAAACTTGGCGAAATAAGCCCCGATCGCCGTTCCCACCCCCGCTAGGAATGTGAATGACACTGTCAGATGCCAGTCTAGTGGACTGTCAGTTTTCAATTTGTGGATAGAGGCGCTTCAGTCGAATCCGAGCATCGGCAGTAGTAAACTGCCAATCTACTGCCTTTTGCAATTGATTACGTTCAGTGTACCAAGCCTGGGT
>NZ_JBLZFX010000071.1:0-30798 GCF_050753345.1 Alkalinema pantanalense CENA528
CTGTCATAGAGGCTATCCTCCACAGTGCTTACCTTTAGCATAGGAGTTTTCTCTGGCGAGGAGGCATCTCGTCACAAAACACAAACTTATTGAGAATCAGGAATAGTTTTTGGTGAAGAGCATAGGTTAGCCTTCTCCCCTACAGAAAAAGATGATTTCCTATTTGCGATGCGAACATTCTTCCTGCTGTGTAGAGCTACCGCTCTTATTAATGATGAATATGTGATCAAGGAGTTAAACAAAGTAGTATAGGCGTAGCTCTAGTTGAGAGAGCTAGCTAACAATCCTAATGCACACCGACCGCCGGGAGGTTATTGGTTAGAGTTCAAGGTTATCTGCGGCGGGTGATTGGGAGCGTTGTGCTGCATAAATAGGGATGTCGAATTGGTGACAGTACTAATCTTCAAAATTGATGCGATTTCATTACTTCTTGGTGTTCTCCCCCTTGGGTTAAGTTTCCTGTTTAGGGCATTTGGGGATGAAGGTAATTGGTCACCTATACTTTTACTCACATCGTTGCTTCTGAGTGGTTTTGGCGCAATTTGTCTTATAATCTCAGCCATTATGACTGTTGTTAGTATGTGATACTGATCCCAAATGCCGAAAATGCGATCGTGGATATTCGGAAACTGCGTGACTACTGCCTCAATCCCGAACATAAAGACGGGAAGCATAAAGCCAGACTGTTTTCGGCGATTCTGGGGATGACTGCCGACGATGCCGAGGAATTGCGCCAAATATTGCTGGAAATTGTGAAGACTCATGAAGCCAAGTTAGGCAGGCAAGATGAGTTTGGGCAGCGATATACCCTCGATTTTGAGATCTCGTGGCAAAATAGAGAGGCAAGGCTTCGGAGCGGTTGGATCATCGAGACTGACTCCGAGATCCCCAAGTTGACAACCTGCTACCCACTTTAGCGGAGTGACAAGGATCATGACTCAGCCAAGTTCAATTCACTTACTCGATGTCGTCGCCCTCACTGTCGATCGGCCAGAGGATAATTTATGGCGTGGTCAAGTTGGTACGGTCGTTGAGATCCTCGCGAATGGTGCGGCGTTTGAGGTTGAATTTAGCGATCGGGATGGTCGAGTTTACGAGTCATTAGGCTTGCGGCCAGAGCAAATTATGGTGTTGCAGTTTGAGCCATCATTGCCAGGAACCAAGACTGCTATGGCTACGGCGTGAACGGCACAACAATCTCAATGCAAGCCGACTAGCGAGATTTTTGTCAATTCAGTTCGAGGTTGTCTGTGGCAGGCGATGGATAACGTTAGTTGGCGGTCTGTGGGTTCTAGAATTAAACGTTTGTGATCCCTCTTCTCGTCCTTCAAACCAGCACAGGACTCAACAAACTTTTTTCAGACTTTCCGGGTAGAAGATGGCATAGCCCAATCCACGATCGCAACGGGTAGCATTCTCTGTTGTACCGCCAAAATTTATCGATCGCTGGATCATCTATTGCCTTTCTCCATCCGATCGTCCCCTACCCCTAAACCGACCCATACCCAGCTTGGAAGACTACGCTTTAAAAATCCGAACGGCCTCTAGCAAATTGCCCGATCGAACTCCTGCCTCAACTAAATCGACCCGTAACCCCGCCAACAACCGACTTTCCTGCAACGCTCCATAATCCTCCCCATTCCAGCCATAAAGCCACAGTCGATCATCCTGCCAAAACCAGACTTCAGGGACACCCAGCCGCCGATACCGCGCCAACTTCTCCCGACCTCCACTGGACAATGCTACCTCCACCACCAACTCCGGTGGCCCCACTACCCCATCCAACCGGTAGGATAAATCCGGCTCCACACTAACCGATCGAACCTCCGACTCCAGCGTGGCACTTCCCATCGGCACCGCATTAATCCCTTGCTCACAGAAGAAAATCACCAACAGCGCATCTACGATCGACTTAATCAGTTCATGTTCCGGCGAAATACTCATCAGTTCTGTTACGCCATCCAAATAGAAAACCCGTACCCCGGAATAGTTCGCCGAAAGTAAAGTTGCTAAAGCCTGAAACGCTTGCCAGGAATGATGGCCCGGTAACGTGAACCATCGCTCCGGGGGCTGGGGATTCGCCTGATTAATCGCCTGATCGGATACCTGAACCATACGCTGTTCCCGACTACACGCTGTTCCCGACTATTCTGTTTCTACACGATAGCCCAATTCTGCCAAACGAGTCCGCGACTGTCGCCACTTCGGTTGCACTTTCACAAACAATTGCAAATCAATTTTCCCTTCAATTAACTTTTGCATTTGCTTACGGGCTTCCGTTCCGATCGTCTTTAGCATTGCGCCTTTTTTACCAATAATGATTCCCTTCTGCGAATCCCGTTCCACATGAATCGTGGCAAACACACGGGTAATTTTTTCCTCTTCCGACACCTTTTCGATCGCGATCGCCACCGAGTGCGGAACTTCCTCCCGAGTCAGGTGCAAAATTTGCTCCCGGATTAACTCACCCATAATGAACCGTTCCGGCTGATCTGTAATTAGATCCGGCGGGTAATAGTACGGCCCCTCTTCCAGGTTCGCGATCAGTTGTGCCTGGAGATTGTCCAACCCCGCCCCCGTCAGTGCCGAAAACTTGGCTGTGTGCCAGCCCCGCGCTGTCGCCAGTTCCAAATAGCCCCGATCGAAGGCTTGCGCCGTTTCCGTTTGCTGATCGGCCTTGTTCAAGCCCAAAATCACTGGAATTTCTACCTGATTCAGCAAATCCGCAATAAACCGATCTCCCCCACCCAATTCCGCCGCCGCATCCACCACAAACACCAGCAAATCTACGGCATGAATCGCCATCTGGGCATTTTTCACCAACACTTCGCCCAGCTTGTGGTGGGGCTTGTGAATTCCCGGTGTGTCTACGAAAATAATTTGGGCTTCCGGCGTCGTCAGGATGCCCTTGAGGCGGTTGCGCGTGGTTTGTGCCGTGGGAGACGTAATCGCAATCTTTTGGCCGACTAACGCATTCATTAACGTGGATTTCCCCACATTCGGACGACCAATGATGCCGACAAAGCCCGATCGAAATCCTGAAGGCGCGATCGGTACGCCCCCTAAGCCTAGAGATAGATCATCTAGGGAGAGGTCATCAGAGAGGTCATCAAACGCTGGCAAATCTGCATTCATTTAGTGATTTCAGGGGCAATTAATGCGCTGCAACTCAAAAATTGTAGTGTATTTGGGGTATGAGTAAAGTGGCTTATGGGAATTAAACGCATTGGCATCTTAACCAGTGGTGGCGACTGTGCCGGTTTGAATGCAGTGATTCGAGCCGTAGTCTATCGCGCGATCGGCACCTATGACTGGGAAGTCGTGGGTATCTGCCGCGCCACCCAAGGCTTGATGTGCAGTCCACCCGAAGTAATGGATTTAACGATCGAGCAGGTCGATCGCTGGCTGACAGGGGGCGGTACCTACCTAGGAACCACCAACAAGGGGAATCCCTTTGCTTACCCGATGCCAGATGGATCCGTCATCGATCGCTCCGAGGAAATTATTGAAAATTATCGCTCCTTGAATCTGGATGGGCTGATTGGCATTGGGGGCGATGGCAGCATTGCCATTTTGCGAAAACTGCTGCAACAGGGCAATATTCCCTTTGTTGCCATTCCAAAAACCATTGATAACGATGTGGACGTGACAGAACGTTCGATCGGCTTTGACACCGCCGTGAACATTGCCACCGAGGCCCTCGATCGGCTGCAATTCACTGCTGCCAGCCACTCCCGCGTCATGATTTTGGAAGTGATGGGTCGGGATGCGGGGCACATTGCCATCAGTGCTGGGATTGCCGGGGGCGCAGATGTGATTCTGATCCCCGAAATTCCCTACTCGATCAACAAAGTCTGCGACAAAATCCGGGAGCGGCAGGCAAAGGGCAAAAACTATTCCCTCATCATCGTGTCCGAAGCAGTGCGCACCGAAACCGGGGATACGATCAGTTCCACCAATGCCCTCGGCCAATGTCGCTATGGGGGCATTGGGCAATACCTGGCCGATCGCATTTCCGCCTGTAGTGGAGCAGAAACGCGGGTTACGGTGCTGGGCCATGTGCAGCGGGGGGGAACGCCTTCACCGTTAGATCGCTTGCTGGCTTCGGCCTTCGGGGTGGCAGCCGTGGACTTGCTAGCTGAGGGCAAGTTCGATCGCATGGTGGCATGGCAACAACGATCGGTGATTGATGTGCCGATTTTGGATGGGATCGCCCACTACCACGCTGTTGATCCGGTCAGTACGTTGGTGAAAACTGCGAAGGGCCTCGGGATTTATCTAGGGGAATAAAACAAAATCCCAGCGGTGATTCCCAATCAACTTGTGATTGCAACCCATGACGATCCCCTTAAGTCCCCCTATCTCCTACGGAGAGGCTACGCCAAGAAAAAGGGGGACTTTGAAGCAATTTGACTAAATTCCCCCCTTATTTCTAGCGCAGCGGCGCGTAGCGCGGGGGCTAGGGGGGATCGGATCTAAGACATGGCGAGGGATTTGGGTTTGGCAAAAATCATGCGACCTGCGGAAGTTTGCAGCGCACTGGTCACCACCACTTCCAACTCCCCGCCCACGTAGCTACGGCCATCTTCCACCACGACCATCGTGCCATCATCGAGGTAACCGACGCCCTGGGCAGGTTCTTTTCCCTCCTTGAGAATTTTTAAATCTAGACTATCGCCAGGAAGGTAACTGGGGCGAATGGCCTGGGAGAGGTCATTCAAGTTCAGCACCGCCACCTGCTGTACCCGTGCGACTTTGTTGAGGTTATAGTCCGTCGTCACGAGGGCTCCATTAATGTCCATGGCGAGGCGCACTAACTTGGCGTCCACCGTAGGAATATCCTCGTAGTCCGCAGGGTGAATCACTACTCGATCGGGATATTTCGATCTCATCTGGTTCAGGATATCCAAGCCCCGCCGTCCCCTTGCCCGCTTTTGGTCGTTAGATGCATCGGCCACCTGTTGCAGTTCTTGCAGAACAAACTGGGGAACCAACAATTGCCCTTCTAAAAAGCCCGTGGCCAGAATTTCAGCAATGCGCCCATCAATAATGCTGCTGGTATCTAAGACCTTAGCCGATGCGGGTTTCAGCGTACCTTCCGCCAGCAAGACCGACTCCACACTGTTGGGATTAATCAACCGCAGTAGCGATCGACCGTGGGTATCGGCCAAGGACATGCCGGACACCGAGAAGAGAATGCTACCCAAAATGGCCGTCAGTGGCTTAATGAAGGCAAACTCCGGCGGAATGGGGAGTAGAAAGATGGGAGCCAGCATCAGGTTAGCCACCAGCAATCCCAGAACCAACCCCACCGATCGGGCCAGCAACACATGGGCGGGCATGTCCTTAATTTGCTTTTCTAGCCGTCGGTAGCTGGTTTGCACCAACAGCCCAAATACCGTGCCAATCAGTGCGCCAAATCCACCCACCACAAACCGCAACCCTTCCGGATTGGTGACTTGATCCTGAAGGTTGATCGGTAGGGCTTCGATCCCATGGAAACCGATCCCTGCGCCTGCTAGGATGAGAGCCAAGATGATAATTGCATCGAGCATAGGTCTAGGTCTAATAGATCTCGTCTTGCGGAGGGTGAACCCGACCCATCAACTGACGGCTCAAATGAGGGGTCGAAGGAGATTAGAAAAGGCGGAAACCTCCTATGTGGGCGTATTTAGGCAACATTATATCTTGGGAGTTTATCGGGTTTATGGAATTGTAATGTTGGGTGAGTGTAGATAACCCAACCAAATGTTAAAAATATAGAGCTTCGTTAAAAATTAATAACGATCGTGTTGCATCCCTTTACTTTTACAAGCTTAGTTGTGGACTGGATTCTAGATTTTGTTGCCGTGATCTGCATTGCATTCCATGGCTAATCACGGAATTACCGCTGCCTATTTGCACATTCCCTTTTGTCGGCGGCGCTGTTACTACTGTGATTTTCCCATTTCCGTTGTCGGGGATCGCAAAACGGGGCATAACTCCGGCATGATTCAGACCTACGTTGAGAAGCTATGTGGGGAAATCCGTGGCACTGCGCAGCGATCGACCCAGCCTTTACAAACTCGGTTGCAAACTCTCTTCTTTGGTGGGGGAACGCCGTCGTTGTTAACGGCGGAACAGATCGATCGGATTTTGACGACGCTAGATCAAACCTTTGGCATTGCAACGGGGGCTGAAATTTCGATCGAGATTGATCCGGGCACGTTCGATCGGCCCCAACTCCAGGGCTATAGATCGGCGGGGATTACGCGGGTGAGTCTGGGGGCGCAGGCTTTTCAAGGGGAACTGTTGCAAGTCTGTGGGCGCACTCACCAGGTTGCAGATATTTATCATTCTGTAGAATTAATTAACCAAGTGGGAGTTGCCAACTATAGTCTGGACTTAATTTCCGGGTTGCCCAGTCAAACGGTGCAGCAATGGCAAGGGTCGTTAGAGGCGGCGATCAACCTACAACCGACGCACATTTCCACCTATGACCTCACCTTGGAACCGGGGACTGTGTTTGGCAAACGCTACCAACCGGGCGATCGGCCCCTGCCCACGGATGAAAGCACCGCAGACATGTATCGCCTCGCCTCCCGCACGTTGCAAGCAGCGGGTTACGAGCATTATGAAATTTCCAACTATGCCCAACCGGGTTACGCCTGCCGCCATAATCTGACCTATTGGGAAAATCGATCGTTCTATGGCTTTGGCATGGGTGCAACCAGTTATGTCAACGGTCAGCGCTTTGCCCGTCCCCGCACGCGGGAAGCTTATTATCAGTGGT
The DNA here is from genome assembly GCF_050753345.1 of Alkalinema pantanalense CENA528. NCBI lineage: Bacteria > Bacillati > Cyanobacteriota > Cyanophyceae > Leptolyngbyales > Leptolyngbyaceae > Alkalinema > Alkalinema pantanalense. The sequence goes on from NZ_JBLZFX010000071.1 coordinate 6,773, forward strand.
TAGAAAATCCTGAAATTCCCTCAGATGGGCTAGAAAGTGAAGTCGATCGCGCATCCGACCATCTCGTAGAAACGTTAATGGTTGGCTTGCGATTAGCCAAGGGGGTCGCGATCGACACAATCCGACAACAGTTTGGCAATCCCGCGATCGAACAAATTTGGCAATGCTTACAACGCTACCAAAAGCCGGGTTGGGTTGAGGCGTGGGATGCCATAGGGAAACGGTTACCCCCCGGTGTTTCTTGGGAGGAGATCGATCGAATTAACCTGTCGGAACCGGAGGGCTTTCTGTTTTCTAATGTAGTGCTGGTGAGTCTATTTGAAGCGTTTGATACTTGAGAGAAGTGTTATTAATCCAAGTACGACCAGCGCTTTAAACGTTGACCTGGTAGCCTAGATTCAATTCATCTCCTGGTACACCTCGTACGCCCCAGTGTTCCTTCGGGATTTCGTAGAGTATAATTTCGATGTCATTCACAGCCATTTCCAATTCTTGACTTAGCCGTTTATATAGTAATCGAATCAGTGTTTTCTTTGTTTCCACTGTGCGTCCGGCAAAGAAGCTAATTTCAATCACAATGTATTGCGACGATCGATCAGCGGGGTAAATAAAATCTTCCGGTTCCATGGGAAAAAAGCGCTGAAACCGTTTGTCGATCGGATAGGCGAATGCTTCAACAATACAAGCGTGAATGATTTCAGAAAGGCGCGATCGATTTTGACCTAGGAACTCCCTATGGCCGTAAATTTTCGTCTGTGGCATAGAAATTAAAAAGGTAGTGCAATTTCCTCAATTATTTCACTCCAGCTACCGATTTTCACGGGAAAGTTTTTGCGGTCATCTCAGTCGATTGACCCAGCAGTAAGGGCTAGAAACGATCGCATCACGGGAGACGATCGCTTCTGGCGTCTAAGCCCTTAATTGCGATCGCGTTCCATCATGCTGATGTATTTCCAATCGGAACCGAGGACGGGAATGGGAGGACTCCAGCGAATGCGTTCGCAAAACCGCAGCACTTGCAGTTGGTTAATGGTGGATTGGATTTCTTCGCGGGTGCCGAGGAGGTAGAACTGGAGCGGTCTGCGGCCATCGTCGATCGAATTTTCTGGACGATCGCCACCAACAAAGCCAATAAACATGGGATTTCTCCTGATTGTTGAGACGGGAAGAAACCCCAAAAATTAAGACCACCCTTTTGCGCAGGACAAGTAGGGTGGCCCGATCGAATGTTACAATCCGTGTCAGACCGCCGAGCTGGTCGCTTCAGCTTGGGGGTTTAGCTGCCCTCCGTTGCTCGTAACAACGTTGGGTAGCGCCTTAATTTTCGGGAAACAAGCTGATTCAATGCCCTACGGGCGGTCTTCGACCAACGGGATGTCAAAACACGGTTGTACTCAGCTATGAGAAACAAGCCTACGGACAAACGAAGGTTCTGTCAACCGTATCCAGAAATTTTTTAATCCTGTTGCAATCCTGTGATGTTCCGCAACATTTCGCCATCCCAGAACAGCAGAATGGTTGAAATCTGCGATCGGGCGATCCGTCTATTGCCTTCTTAAAAAGACGCTATCGCCTTCTAACCTTGATGATTCAACCAATTAGCGAGGTCGTCGATCGAACCGAAATCCAGTAAAGCTTCACCCAGAGATTCAAGTTGATCAATTGATAGCGCATTGATTCGATCGAGGGTGTGCTCATCGATGACTCCAACTTTTCGGCTAAGTAAGCGTAAAATCAGCGATCGTTGCCCCTTTTCTTCTCCTTCATGCAGACCCCGATCGTAACCAATTCGTTCCACGCTGCTAATGTAAGGCACTTTACGTTCCTCCTCGTAGGCTTGCAACTCCCGCCAAAACTCGATCTCTAATGCTTTGGGTAATCCCAAAATCCAATCGATGAAGTTGAACAGATTCAGCACATCTGTTTTATTATAGCCAGACTCACACAGAGACCGAATCAGCCGCAGTTTCCAGTCCTTGCGACTGGCCTTATTCCGTCGGGTTTCCTGCATTTTTAAATGGGCCATCACCACCCAGGCAAAGGGATTTTGGCTACGCTCCAACTCCGCCCACCGATCGCGGTAATCCAACAATTTCACTGTGCTAAATTCAAAATTCAGTGTTGTGCCTGGTTGCGTCACACTGTAGCGTGAGGGTCGCCAATCTGGTTTCCCATCACATAAAATCGCAATACTCGTAGCATGGCGATCGAAATAATCGAAAATCCGAAACGAATAGGTGTCAATCCGCTTAGCAAAGCCTTTTTCAGGCACAGCTTGAATCTCAACGTGAATCAATAGGTAAATATCTGGCCCCTGGTTGTGGTGTAGTTTGACCAATTGATCGGCGTAGCGCTTTCCCATCACGGCTGTGGGTGCAAGTTTCAGCAATTCCTTGTCCAGAAATTCGATCGGCTTTGTCCAATCCACACCCTGTGCAATCTCCGGGAAAAAGAAGTCCAGCGCTTCCCGAAAATACAGCCGCAGCACTTTCTTCCACGGTGAATCCTGTTCATCTGGTTGGAGTGTTCCGTTGCCCATTGCCGATCGCTTGACCTAAAGAGTAGTGCGATCGTATCACAAGCACACTACCCCCACTGTAACGACTCAATACGATCGCCAAAGTTACTATTAATCAATTGCCAGTTAATAAATTGCCATCATCAGTTGCTTACGGTACTGATGGGTTAACGGATTATCATTACCCAGCAAATCAAACAGCGACAACATCGCACGTCGCGCTGCATCATTGCGATATAAGCGATCGCGCTGCACGATCGACAAAAAGCCCTGTAACGCTGCATCGTAATCCTGATCTAAAGCCGCCTGCGCTGCCGATTGATATACCCCATCCAACTCACTCAGGACTTCCAGTTGGGTAATTTGCTGGAACTGAATTAACGACTGCAACCCCCGCGCCCGTGCTGCATATTCCTTCTCGTACTGCGGAATAATGCCCAACAACGTCTCCGCCTTTTCAGGGTTCCCCGCTTCTAGGTAAAAATTGGCCGCTTCCAAAATCAACCCATAGTCATTGGGATATTTCTCCAGCAGAACCTGCAACTTGGCCGTCGATTCCGCCACCTGTCCCTGCGCAGCTTCCGCATACAGCGCTTCCAGTTCCGCATTCAGCTGCGATCGTAAACTCAGTTGCTCCAGCAGTTGACGAATTTGGTGCTCTGGCAGTACCCCCACAAACCCCGGCTTCACCGTACCCTCTGTCACAATTCGCACATCCGGCACCCCTGAGACTCCATAGGTATTGGCCAAGTCCGGGTTCTCATCAATATCTACTTTCGCTAAAACAAAGTCATACTCTTGCACCAAAGCTTCCAAAATGGGCTTCAGCATTTGGCAAGGCCCACACCACGTGGCATAGAAATCAACTAATACCGGCTTTTCATAGGATTTTTCTAAAACTTCCGTCGCAAAGCATTGTTGATTAACAGCCAGAGAGATTCCCATAGGACAGCACTAAAGTTACAGCAATTATTAAAAATTCAAGTCCCGATCGACTCATTCCATCATTCTCTCTTGTCTCGGATTCAACAGGACGGTAAAGTTCACAGTTAGCGACTTGATAGATTTCTAAATCAATCCCAATGACTGCCGACCTCCCCCACCCCGACGCCAACGCTGAGCCTACCGCATCTACTGCTTCTCAAGCTTCGTCTGAGTCAGATCAATCTGTGGCGGCGGCGGCTTCCTCCACCGAGGATACGATCGCGCCTGCGACTCCTGACGAGCCAGGTACTGGTGCCGCAGCCTCACCGGAGCCACCTTCCGCCAGTACTCTGATTCCAGACTCCCCTCCCCCCCCTAGCCCGCTGCCCCCTCCCTCCGATCATCCAACAACAGAGTTGGTAGCCAGCGATTTGCCCAATAGCGATTTACCCAATAGCGATATTCCCGACACCGATGACCCGCCAACGGATGTCACCCAAGTGCCTGCGGGTGTGATGGAACAAAGCGATCCCCCAACCCCGATCGACCCCAATGCCCAAATTCGCATCAAAACTGAGCAGGGCAAACTGTGGGCCATTCTGCCCCCGGAACCTACGGACAAAGAAAAAACCCTAGGCTACTCTTGGACAGAATTGGTGCAGCAGTTGCAACAACGGCTGATCGGGGATGCTCGATCCTGGGCACCGGGTAGCAATGTGCGAGTCATGGCCCGCGATCGGCTACTCAACAGCACCCAGTTGCAGGAACTGGCAGAAGTTCTGACCAAGGCCCAACTGCGCCTGAAGCGCGTCTACACGACCCGCCGCCAAACCGCCGTTGCCGCCGCCACTGCAGGCTATTCCGTGGAACAAACCATTCCCCGTCTACAGGTCACCAAGCCTGCCAATGGGGAAAATACACCGCCGATGGCAGAACCCCTCTATTTAGAAATGACCCTGCGATCGGGGGCCGAAATTCGTCATAACGGCTCTGTCGTGGTTATGGGGGACTTGAACCCCGGCAGTTCGATCGTGGCTGAGGGCGACATTCTCATTTGGGGACGCCTGCGAGGGGTTGTCCATGCCGGATCGGCGGGCAATGCCAGTGCGATCGTCATGGCGCTGAAAATGGAGCCCGCCCAGATTCGCATCGCCGATTTTGTCGCCCGTGGCCCCTCGAATCCCCCTAACCAGATTTTTCCGGAAGTTGCCTACGTCACCGCGCAAGGAAAAATTAGTATCGCCAGCGCGGCGGATTTCTCCCGACCTATCCTGAAGTAAATCGAAAAGGGAGTGTTATAGTCTATAAGCATTTGAAGCACTGGGTTTCAACGCAATGGGTCGCGTAATCGTTGTTACGTCTGGAAAAGGTGGGGTTGGCAAAACCACCACAACTGCCAATTTGGGCATGGCTTTGGCACAGCGCAATCGCAAGGTTGCGGTGATTGATGCGGACTTTGGTCTGCGCAATTTAGATTTGCTCCTAGGGTTGGAAAACCGAGTTGTCTATACTGCTGTCGATGTGTTGGCGGGGCAATGTCGGCTGGAGCAGGCATTGGTGAAAGATAAGCGTCGAGGTAATTTAGTTCTGTTGCCAGCGGCGCAAAATCGCACCAAAGATTCCGTCAATCCGGCGCAGATGCGGCAATTAGTCGCCGCGATCGCCAAGGTCTATGACTTTGTGTTGATCGATTCTCCGGCAGGGATTGAAATGGGGTTTCAAAATGCGATTTCCGCTGCCCAGGAAGCATTAATTGTGACGACTCCGGAGATTGCAGCGGTGCGGGATGCCGATCGGGTGATTGGTTTGTTAGAAGCAAATAACATTAAACGCACTAGCCTGATTATCAACCGGATTCGGCCCAAGATGGTGGAAGTCAATGACATGATGTCCGTGGAGGATGTGCAGGAAATTCTGGCGGTGCCCTTGATTGGGGTGGTTCCTGACGATGAGAAAGTGATCGTTTCCACGAACAAGGGCGAACCGCTTGTCCTGTCTGGCAATCCGACCTTGGCGGGGGCCGCGTTTGAAAATATTGCCCGTCGGATTGAGGGGGAAAAAGTGCCCTTTTTGGATCTCAGTGTCAAAGATGGCCTATTGACTAAACTTAAACATTTCTTTACCAAGCCGATTGGTTAAGACTGCCATCTTGAACCTCCATCTCAAATCCCCTATCCCATCTACCCTTTAGTCCCCCCACCTGTCTCTGAGCTATGATCCTCGAACTTCTCGAACGGATGTTTCCAAAATTCAACGATCACACGAGCCGCCAGGAGGTGAAAAATCGCCTTAAGTTGGTACTGGCTCACGATCGATCGGATTTAACACCGCAGATGATCGAGGCTATGCGACAGGAAATTTTGGCCGTTGTCTCCAAATACGTCGATTTGGATGCCGATTCGATGGATTTTGCGCTGGAAAATAATAATCGGGTGACGGCATTGGTGGCGAATTTGCCCATTCGGCGCATTAAACCCGAGTTTTATACTGTTAAAGAAAATGAAGAGGTTATTGCAGAACTGCCAGCCTTAGCACTGAATGAGGCAGAAATTGGCGATCCCAAGTTAGTCGAAAATCCCACTGCTATGACGCCGGAAATTGCAACCACAAGTGTTTCAGAAAACCCCGAAAGTCTATCCGAAAATCCACCCCCGCCTGAAGGGACACATCTAATTGAACTAGGAGAAACCTCTCAAGAGTCCCCAAGGGAGCTATAACGTCTCAAATCAGCAGCGATCGATAACCTAAACTCAGTACCCGTGGTTATCAATCGTCCGCTGAATTTGAATTATTAGACTCTGCCACTGGGGCGATCGCTGGATTATCCCGCATCACTCTGATCAAGAATCGTAGTGCTTCATTCACTGCATCAGCACTAGGAAACATCTCTGCAACATCCGGTGCTAACCGTACAGTCGCTCCATCAAAACTTTTCCTTCCAGAGCCTAACTTTCTGACTTGGAGGCTCTTCAAGTCATACTCTGTTCGCAGATCGTCTTCCATCTCTGACTCATTCCTCTTCATAAGCTTCTCGATCGGTTCGCGTAACTTCTCTTGCACTGCTGGATTGCATCGACGAGCTGATCAATATCCGAGACGGTGTGGGTTGCCATAACGGTCATGCGAATGCGGCTAGTAGGAACCGTGGGCGGGCGAATGGCCGGGGCAAAAATACCCCAATCCTGAAGGGCTTTCCCCATCTGCATCGCCGTTGCCACATCGGGTAGCCCCAAACAGACGATCGGCGAGTCCGATGGCAGTAACTTGAACGTTGCATTCTGTTCACTCAGCCGTTCTAACTGTGTTTTTAAATAAGCGACATTGGCCCAGAGGCGATCGCGGCGATCGGGCTCCGTTTGCACAATCTCCAGCGCTGCCAAGGCCGCTGCCGTATCCGCTGGCGTCAAGCCCGTGGTGTAGATCCAACTGGGGGCACGGTTGCGCAGAAAATCCACCAACTTCACCGACCCCGCCACATAGCCGCCCAAACTGCCCAGCGCCTTACTCAGCGTGCCCATCTGAACCAGCGATCGGCCCGTACAGCCTAAATGCTCCACACAGCCCGCGCCGGATTTGCCCATCACCCCGGTGCCGTGGGCCTCATCCACCAACACCATACAGCTAAATTCCTCCGCCAAATCCAGCAGTTCCGGCAACGGGGCCACATCGCCATCCATGCTGAAGACGCTATCCGTCAGGATCAAACAGCGTTGGTAGTTCGATCGTTCCGTGGCCAGCAGCGATCGCGCCTCTACTAAATCCCCATGGCGATATTCCAGCAATCGCGCCCCACTCACCAGCGCCCCACTGCGCAGACTGGAGTGGTTGTATTGATCGGATAGAATCAAATCCCGCTGGCCCATCAGCGCCGCGATCGTCCCCAAATTGGCGGCATAGCCGGAGCTAAAGACGATTGCATCCTCCGTCTGTTTCAACGCCGCGATCGCCCGTTCCAACTGCCGATGTAAGTCCCGATGGCCTGTAATTAAGCGTGAACCCGTGGTACCCGTGCCATAGGCTTGTGTCGCTTCCACCGCTGCGGCAATCAAGCGATCGTCCCCTGCCAAACCCAAATAATCATTACTGGCAAAGTTGAGCAACTCCTGGCCATCCACGCAAATTCTCGTGCCCGGTTTTCCCGTCACCATTTTCGTCGATCGGTACCAGCCCGCTTTGTGTAAGGTTTCCAGGGATCGATCGAGCCAAGCGTAGGGATCGGAAGGCATAGATAATTCAGAACTAGTAATACAGAATTAAGGATGCAATCAAGTACAAAATTAAGAACGGAATCCCATTACAGAGTTCAATTCGAAATCAGGTACAGAATTAAAAATTAAAAAATGTAGATTAATACATTGCTAAAAATCAATGAGTAAAACTCAGTGGATAATACTAGAACGAGTTAAAAATAAACAATAGATTCAGTTCATCAAAAAAAACTCAACAACCTAATCTGTCTCTACTTAAAAGCCTATCTCCACTGATAGAGAATATTTTAAGATTCCGTTGAAATCAGCTTAATCCTAATTTAAAAACCGTGGGACTCACAATACCTATGATAGGCTGGACTCAAATTAATAACTCTGGCTAATCAGTAACTTTACTCATTGAAACGTTACAAAACGCAATATTTGCCGCGAAAGCAGTCATAATAGATCCTGAAAGTATTACGTCTGATCCACCGAGCAGTTAGGGAGGTTGACCGATGGTCTCATCGATAAGTCGCACGAACCAAACGTCCAGTCCTAAAAAGCGTCTCACCCTTCAGTATTCAGATATTGCGCTGGATACCACGGTAATTCGATCGCTGGATTGGGATCGCGATCGCTTCGACATTGAGTTTGCGCTTCAAAACGGTACCACCTATAACTCCTTCCTCATCCGAGGTGAAAAGACGGCACTCATTGACACCTCCCACGAAAAATTTCGCGATACCTATCTGGAGGCTTTAACCAGCCTGATCGATCCGAAGGAAATCGACTATCTCATCGTCAGCCACACCGAGCCAGATCACAGCGGCTTAGTTAAAGACGTTCTGCAACTCAACCCCGACATCACCGTCGTTGCGGCCAAGGTGGCGCTGCAATTCCTCGATGACCTGGTGCACCAGCCCTATAACAAGCGCATGGTCAAGAGCGGCGAAAAGTTGGATCTGGGGAAAGGCCACGTTCTCGAATTCATCTCCGCGCCCAACCTGCACTGGCCGGACACCATCTTCACCTACGACCCCGCCACGCAGCATTTGTTTACCTGCGATGCCTTTGGCATGCACTACTGCGACGATCACACCTACGACGAAGATCTGGAACTGATCGAAGCCGATTTCCGGATCTATTACGAGTGCCTCATGGCCCCCAATGCCAAATCGGTGCTCTCCGCCATTAAACGCATGGGCGATCTGCCGGGAGTCACGACGATCGCCACGGGGCACGGCCCCCTGATTCAGCACAACCTGACCGAACTGGTGGGACGCTACCAAACCTGGAGCAGTGAAAAAGCCAAGGCTGCTAAAAACGTGGTGGTGTTCTACGTGTCGGGCTACGGCGATGCCGATCAACTATCAGGTTACTTGGCCAACGGGGTTCTCAAGACCGATGTGTTGGTGGAGTCGATCGACATCAGCACGGCGGAATTAACCGATGTTCGCTACGCCGTGGAAATTGCCAACGGGATGATCATTCTGATGCCGCCCCAATCCGGTGAAATCAGCGAAACGGCGGCAACGGCGATCAGCACCATCCTGGCCACGGGTAACAGTAAGCAAGCCTACGGGTTGTGCGAGTCCGGCGGCGGCATTGACGAACCTGTGCATACCCTGCGGGCGCGGTTCCAGGAAGCAGGTCTTACTGAGGCTTTCCCACCGATCAAACTCGACAACGGGACAGGTAAAGCGGTCTACCAACTTTGCGAAGAATCCGGTACCGATATTGGTCAGTGGCTGACCCGCGATCGGGCGGTGAAGCAAATGAAGGCACTGAACCATGACTTGGACAAAGCCCTAGGTCGGTTGAGCGGCGGCCTGTATATCATCACTGCCCAGAAAGGCGACGTTAAGAGTGCGATGTTGGCGTCTTGGGTATCGCAGGCTAGCTTTAAGCCGTTGGGATTGACGATCGCGGTGGCCAAGGATCGGGCGATCGAATCGTTAATGCGAGTTGGCGATAAATTTGTCCTGAATGTTTTGGAAGAAGGCAACTACCAGGTGTTGATGAAGCATTTCCTGAAACGCTTTGCACCGGGGGCCGATCGTTTTGAGGGCATTAACACCCAATCCGCTCAAAATGGATCGCCCATTCTGACGGATGCTTTGGCTTATTTGGAATGCGAAGTACAAACCCGGATGGAATGCAGCGATCACTGGTTGGTCTATGCCACGGTGGATGTGGGCCGGGTGTCCAGCCTCGATTCCCTCACTGCCGTCCATCACCGCAAAGTCGGCAACCACTACTAATAAATATAAATAGCCAGTCAACTTGTGATTGCCACCCATTACGATTCCCCTAAATCCCCCTTAATAAAGGGGACTTTGAAACAATTTGACTAAATTCCCCCCTTATTAAGGGGGGCTAGGGGGGATCGGATCTGCCGCATTGATAAATCAATTTGGTATAAGTCCCTGCCCCATTCATCGATCGGAGTTGTCCTATGTCTACAACCACCCGTCCTCGGGATGTCCAAGTTGCTGAAATTGCTGAAAAGACCCTGGTTCTCCGATCGCAGATTTGGGAACAGTTGCGCTTTGAAGCAGAGTACGCCCGCAAAAAGGGAACCACGGTTAATACCTATCTAATTCAAGCTCGGGAAGTCGCGTTGATCGATCCGCCGGGGGCTTCCTTCGTTGATATTTTCATCGATGAGCTACAGCAGCATGAATACTATCAACAAATTGATTACATCATTCTCAACCACGTTAATCCCAATCGGATTGAAACGCTGAAAGCTCTATTACCTCTAGCGTATCGAGCTAAAATTGTCTGCTCTCGGCCAGCGGCCAATATTCTTAAAACGGCATTTCCTGATGAAGAATTGCCCATTATTACTGTCCGAGCGGGAGATGTGATTGATCTGGGTGAGGGCCATGAACTGAAGTTTATTACCAAACCTACGCCGCGCCATCCGGACGGGCTGTGTGTCTATGACACGGCAACCCGTGTACTGTTTTCCGATAAGCTGTTTGGGGCCCATGTCTGCGGCGATGAAGTACTTGATGAAAATTGGAAAGCGGTACAGGACGATCGGCAATATTATTTCGATTGCATTCACGCTGCGCAAACTAAGCAAGTTGAAGATGTTCTAGACAAAATTGCACTTTATCCTGTCAAGATATTTGCGGTTGGTCACGGCCCCTTAGTGCGCTACAGTGTTAGTCGCCTGATGCTGGACTATCGAGATTGGTGTGAAGAGCAGCATCAGAAAGCCTTGTCTGTGGCGTTGCTCTACACGTCCGCCTATGGCAATACGGGCTTGATGGCCAATGCGATCGCGCGCGGGCTCACGGAATCCAATATCGAAGTGGAATCCATTAACTGTGAGCTATCTGAGCCGGAGGAAATCACAGCGGCGATCGAAAATTGCGATGGATTTATCATTGGTTCGCCAACGCTGGGGGGACATGCTCCGACCCAAATTCAAACAGCACTGGGATTAATTTTATCCACTGCATCCAAAACCAAATCGGCTGGTGTGTTTGGCTCCTACGGTTGGAGCGGAGAAGCGATCGATCTATTGGAAACGAAATTACTGAACGCGGGCTACTCCTTAGGTTTTGAGACGTTGCGCTGCAAGTTTAAGCCAACGGAAGACATGCTGCAACTCTGCGAAAATGCCGGGGCAGAATTTGCCAAGTCCCTGCGCAAAACCCAGAAAACCCGTGCGCCCAAACAAACCGCTGCCACCGAAGCCCAAGCCGATCGCACAGAGCAGGCCATGGGGCGAGTGGTCGGTTCCTTAAGTGTTGTGACGGTTCAGCGCGGCGATGCCCAGGCGGCGATTTTGACCTCTTGGGTTTCCCAAGCGACCTTCAATCCACCGGGAATTACGATCGCGATTCCGAAAGATCGAGCGGAAGGAACCTTGGATCACGCGGGGGATCAATTTGTTTTGAACGTGTTACGGGAAGGGAAAAATTTGCGGCGACACTTCCAAAAGATCACCGTAACGGGGGCAGATCCCTTTGCGGAAGTTGAGGTGCAACCCGCGCGGAATGGTAGTCCAGTTTTGCAAGAAGCGCTGGCTTATTTAGAATGTACTGTGCAAAATCGTCTGGACTGTGGTGATCATTGGTTGCTCTATGCAGTGGTGAATGCAGGGGAAGTGTTAGAAGCCAATGGCGTTACGGCGGTGCTGCATCGCAAGTCGGGAGCAGCGTATTAGGGGGTTGAAGGTTTAGGGGGTTGAAGTTAGGAGAGTCGGCAGCGGTGATGCAGCGGATTTGGTTGATTGGGGGGACGCAGGAAAGTGCCACGATCGCCCAGCAGTTGGTGATTCAGCAAATCCCTTGCGTCATTACGGTCACGACAGAATCTGCGAGGAACCTGTATCCGATCGCGCCTCACCTCACCGTACAGGTAGGCTATCTGACGGCTGACCAGGTGGCAGATTTCCTGCGGCATCACCAAATTACTGCCATTCTGGATGCGTCCCACCCGTTTGCTGTAGAAATTTCTCAACTTGCGATCGCGACTGCAAAGACTGATTCATTGCCCTATTTACGGTTTGAACGTTGCAACGACCAATCTACTAGAAATAGTCTGGAACAATCATTTTCTAGTTTTGAAGCGCTATTAGCTAGTGATGTTTTGGATCATCAACGGGTGTTGCTAACGATCGGCTATCGATCGTTACCATTGTTTCATCCTTGGCAAACCAGATCGGTTTTATTCGCACGAATTTTACCGTCTGAAATTGCGTTGAAAACGGCTTTGGCTGCTGGATTTAGGCCCGATCGCTTAATTGCCTTGCGTCCACCCATTAGCCTGGAATTGGAAAAAGCCCTCTGGCAGCAATGGCAGATTTCCTGCATCGTTACAAAAGCATCGGGGGGGCCGGGGGGAGAGACGGTTAAGCGCCAACTGGCTACGGAATTGGGAATACAATTGATAACCCTCGATCGGCCTGCAATTCAATACCCGCAGCAAACCGAAAATTTGGATGAGGCAGTCCAGTTTTGCTTGAGCTCATTGCATCCAGTACCAGGCTATTGACATCTAACCTGCTGATTAATGAGCAACAACCCGACACAGCACTACGATCGTCGCTTACAAAAGTTGCAGGTTTCTTTGACATAGCCAATCTGTTGTAATAACAAGTCTACTTCTTGCTCCGAAGGCTTGACTTGCTGCACTGGCATGGAAATTTGCGCCCAAATACAACGCTGCTCCAACAGGTTTCCCTGTCCGATCGCCCAGCGGCCCCAGACCCTTGGTTCTAACAGATGGAGATACTGTTGTTTCTGAAACTGTGTTTTGTTAATAACCGCTCTGCCCGTGGGGGTCAAACAGGTACTCATGTAAGCTCGTTGTTGATAGGTAAACAGTCGGTAAGTGCCCGTTGCATTCACTAACATTTTTGCAGTGTCATTGATTTCTTTGGGCAGGCCCATTTGCTCGGCCATTAGTTTACCGAGATCACCTTCGGTGTCCACAACATACCGTAATTCAACAGACAGTAATTTTTGTTGATACGTATAGTCATATTGTTTCGCTTCCAAAATGCGATCGTACTGCGGAGTCGTTGTATTTTTTACCGCAATGTTTTTTTGCGAGATGTTTTGGGCCTGTTCAAGCTGCAACACTTCAGGGAATGGGTGAGCATCATATTCCCGTAGAAACATCTTGGGGTTGATCACGCCTTGAATGGCAACGGCCCAAACGCTGAGACTGAGGGCCCGAAAAAAAGCAAACTGAAACTTCAACAGTCGTCGTCGATTCAGTTGAGCATCATTCAGCCGTAGAAAATCCTGCACATTCTCACCCCTTATGAACACCTTATGAACACCTTATGAACAATTGGACTGGATTTGAGCACAAGCCTGAGAGTTCATGGCGACTTCTTTGACTTCAGAATGTGCTCCACTATCGTTGGGATTGGCAATAGCTTGAGTGTTGATTGTCGATATCGTTTGTCGATCGAGTCTTTCATCACCTAGTTGCGCTGCGTAATTCTCCTCATAATCTTCTTCGTAATCGTATTCATAATCGCATTCATCATCTTCCTCAAATTCGTCCTCTTCTACCGACGATCGAGATAACAACCAACGACAACCTAAAGCAAATAGGACAAATGCAATGGTTGAAAAAATTTGGGCTCCCTGCGCTCCGTGCCAGTAGTCAAAAGCCGTTTGGTCTTTGACCACCAATGCCATAATCATGACTCGCACACTGGATAACACAACTGACATTACGATCGTCAATCCTAGTAGTAGGATTTTATAGATTTTGGAAAACTGGGTCATTAAGTTAAAAACAACTGCCAGTTGAAGTAACAAGACCATCATGGGAATTCCCGTGCAAGGATAGCCTACTTCAATGATATTGTTGTTGAGTGAAATCTTGACGCCTACCTGGACTGAGTTATAGCCCGCGTAGTAAAGAAATAAACTGGCGAATTTAGCAATCACCAAGCGAATGGGATCACCGATCGTAAAATCGACTAATCGAAAAATAACACCTGGGGGAATAATTAAAGTCAATACCAACAAGCCTTCGCGGACATACTGGTGGAATTTCCAGCCGGATGCAATGAGTGCTAAACTCAGCATTGCCCATACTGGAAAAATACGAACAAAATCTGATTCACAGTGAAATAGGGATAGACATTTGAAGAGGAGTAACCCCAGCAAACTGCCCCCCAGCAGAATCGTTCCCATTCCACTCTTGAACTTAAGGCGATCGTGGCGCTGCCAAAGAGATGTAACAATTGCGGCCCAAAAGACCAAACTGACAACCAGTTGATCGGTTTCCCCAATAACTTTCCAAATCAGCACGAGATGTAAAAAAATGAGGCCAACGCCTAACCAAATCAATAGGTAACGGCGAGTCCAGGCGGGCCTCATAAAACGCATGCTGGCGATTCCACCAATGTTCATGCAAAATACCTAGCGGAAAAACCTGAATACAAAAACCTGGATACAAACATCGAGTTAGAAGCGTAATCTTTCATGCAATCTGTCTAGTTGCGGCGGCGACGGCGGGCAGATTTGCGCGATGTGGGTGCTGCATTGTTGGGCAGTTTGGGGGCGCTGTGGCCTGCGCCTGCCATCTCATAGGCATCACCGAGACGTTTGCGCGCCCAGCCGCTGACATACCAAATGTAGAGAAATAACGCGCCACCTACCAAGGCTTCTAGAATGATCTTGGAACTGTTTTTAGTGAGGTTTTTCTGAACATTTTTGCGAGCTTGGTCAGCCTGTTTATTGGCTTCTTCGCGAGCCTTTTTAAGGTTATCTAGAACTTGTGCCTTGGCTTCTTCGGCATTTTTAGGCGCATTGGGAATTTGTTTGGTCTTGTCATCAGGTACTGGAATCAAGCTTTGGAGCTGGGCAGGCGTTGCTTGATCCAATTGCGCCTGAGTCGTTTCTAAAAGTAGTTTCTGTTGGTTAACTTGGGTGTTGATTTGGTCATTGTTAAAGCGGCTGATCCGCATGGTATTCACAACGGTCAGTGGAATCAACAGGATTAAAAGGACGCCGATGAGCAAGGTACTCCAAGACACGAGCTTAACCACGGGTCTTTCTAACCGAAAACGAGCGGCAGATTCACCGTAAAATACCAGCATAAAGGCTAACAAGGGGACGGGAATCAAGCGCACCACATCCCCCGTGGTTTGGTATTCCCACACCGGATTCATTAGTTCCGCCGGAAAGATGACATAGAGTAAGTCAATAAAAGAGACAGCCAGTAGCCCATATCCCACAAATCGGAGAATGCGTAAGCCTCTAACGGGGTTTAAACCACTTAAAAGTGGATTTTGAGCTAGGTTGACTAATACAGCATTCTCAGAACTATCTGCCTTGGCAGGATTTCCTTGGGCCCGATCGCGGGGTTGATCATCCTCTGCCCGATCGGGGAAGTTCTGTTCCAAATCAGGACTGGTGGCGGGGGAAGTTCCTGCCTGGGGCTGTACCGATTCGATAGGTAAACCGAGGGCTCTATCCATACGAGGATCTTGAGGTGCAGGCATTGCATCCATTGAAGAGTCGGAGATATTCATTAATCTACTCAGCAAAAATGGGACTAAAAGAGAGTTATTGCCAAGCTAACCAAGGCATGTTTGTTTTCGTGTCGGGCTTCGGGCTGCGTCAAACTTATACAAACCGTGAACAACGCAGTAGACGCGATCGCAACAGTCCCCCGCCCAGACTAGGAGCAGAGTCAGGTTCCATGAAGTGATGATTCCTAATTTTGAGCAGCGTTATTTTGTCCTCAATCATTCCCTGGCCCTTTCCATTGACCCATGACGTCTACGTTTCTTGATTGGAAAAAATTGAAGTCGATCGTGCAGAGCCGACACCGTTGGCATGGACTCCACCGCTGGGCAGCCCTGACGGGGTTTGTCTTTATGGTGGGTTATATTCCCGTTCGGATTGAGATTGCTACGTGGAGCGCCCCCAAACCCCAAGCAATCTTGACCCTGGGCGGTGGCGAAAAACGCGAGATGTTTGCAGCCGAATTTGCTCGGAATCATCCCGATCTTGATATTTGGATTTCTTCTGGTCTAGAACGCGAAAAAGCAGAGGCTATTTTTCGTGCAGCAAAAATCGATCTCAGTCGAGTTCACCAAGACCGTAAAGCAACGGACACGGTAACTAACTTTACGACAATGCTAGCGAAATTTGAGCAGGAGAAGATTAACCATATCTATCTTGTGACCTCTGCTGAACATATGCCTCGGGCGACGGCGATCGCCACGTTGGTTCTAGGGAGTCGTGGCATTGCCGTGACATCTGTGACCGTGCCTTCCGTGGCGGAAGCAGAATCGCCCTGGCGAACAATCCGAGATGTGATTCGCTCTACCATTTGGATTTTTACGGGATGGACTGGGGCTGAATTCCGTCAGGACTACCAAGTTACGCAACTCAATGACCAACTGTTCGGGGCAGAAATGACCCATGAATCTGCAAACACAGAATCTGCAAACACAATCAATGAACCTCGCTAACTACACGATCGATGACTATACCCCCGGAGCCTCTACCTGGCAGCAATTGCTTTGGTACTTCATCGGTTCGCCGATCGTCCAAAGTTACTTCCTCCCTTGGTCAGCCCTTAAGGTGCAAATTCTGCGCTGGTTTGGGGCGTCGATCGGGCAGGGCGTTCGCATTAAGCCCGGTGTCAGGATTAAATTCCCCTGGCGGCTCGTAGTGGGTGATTTTGTTTGGATTGGTGAAGACGCATGGATTGACAATCTCGCCCCCGTTACGATTGAGAGCCATGTTTGCATTTCCCAATCGGTTTACCTTTGTACTGGCAACCATGATTGGAGCCATCCCCATTTTCAATTGCGGATTGCACCAATTTATATTCAGCAGGGCAGTTGGATTGCGGCACGAGCCACGATCGGGCCTGGAGTGACCGTGGGCGAAGGGGCTGTTTTAGTCCTGGGCGGCGTCGCGGGACGATCGCTCTCTCCCATGATGATCTACGCAGGCAACCCCGCTGAACCCATTAAAACGCGAGTCATTCATGCACCCACCGTTCATGCACCTACGATGTCAAAAATCCCTGAGATGATTACAAGGAGTCTAAATTAATGACAACTTCTCTTTCTGTCGGCCCTATCCAGCACTACGTCCAAGGCAATAGCTGGTTCGACCTGGCTAAGTACCAAAACCTGGGCAAGGTTAACCGCGTTTCCGTGAACCTGTCGGCTAGCAACCTCTGGTTGATCGATGCCAGCAAGCTCAGCCTGGTCAATGACTATGCGCCGCGCATCGCGTTCATCAACGAGAGCGCAGCCAACAAAAGCCCAATTAAACTGACGGCCCAAGGACAAACGCTGCAAACAGCAACGGTGTTCTCCGACTTGTCTGGCGTCAATAGCGCGTTGTCCTCCAAGGATGCGCCACTGCAGATGGGAGACTGGGTACAGACCTCCACCATTCAAGGCGGCACCAAGCTGGACTTCTCCGTGACGCCCAACGGGGTGGTCAACCCTGGAGCCAAGGCACTGAGCACGAATTCTACTCTGAACGCCATCAGTAAATACAACCCCGATGCGCCGGTGTACTGGACGGCCTATGCCGATCCCAAGGCCGATCGAATCATTCTGGCCTACGAAGACAACACCAACTGGGGCAGTGACAACGACTACAACGATGGGGTCATTGCGCTGGATCTCGGTGCTGAAAGCTTCCGGAACATCTTCCAGAACTACAACTACGGTCAAAACCCCAACATCAGCTTAAAGAGTGCTCAGTACGTTTCTGTTCCCTTTGAGTTGCACTCCACCGTAGGGATTGCGGTTGCGATCGCGATCGTGGCTCAAAAGTGGTTCTTCCAACGCAAGAAACTGCAATCTAAGCCGTTAGTGGTGTAAGTCACTCATTGCAGCCTATGCGTTGCCCATGAGTTGCTTTTTAGTTGTTGATTGGTTCATCGATCGAGGATTGCCTTTCAGGGGATTCTTACTTTTGAGGAAATCCTCGATCGGGCTTATTTTCTCCTAAGGTTCAGGGTGCATCTACTTCTTCACCTTATGCACTTTACGGAAACACTCTAGTTGTCACTATGATTTCTGCTCCTTTTTCCGTCTTCACTCATCTTGTTCAATCGCTCTTCAAACGCAAATCTAGCCCAACGGTGAAAGATGATGTGCAACTGACGCTGATTACCCAGTTCTATCCCCCGGACTTTGCCGCAACGGGGCAGTTCATGGATGAATTGGCGCAAAACCTCACCACCCAAGGCATGCAAGTCCAAGTCTTCACGGGACAGCCTAGTTACGCCTTTGATGCGACCGCTGCAAAAGCACCCGAAGTGGAAAAAATGGGCGAAGTACTCGTCCGGCGATCGAACTTTCTGCGCAGTGTCTCCCGCAAATGGGCCGGTCGTACCATCAGCAGTCTTGCTTTTTGTGCCCACGCTGCGCTCCATCTCCTCAAGCGGGAGCATCGTGGCGATATTTTGTTATTAACTAGTGAACCTCCCTTTCTCCAAGTTTTAGGTTATTTAATCAAACTCGTATTTGGTGTTCCGTTTGCCACTTTAGTCTATGACCTCTACCCCGATGTCGCTGTTGAACTCGAAGTTTTATCTCAAAACCATTGGCTCATTCGTTTCTGGGATAGCGTTAACCGTCGGGTTTGGAATGCTGCTGATAGCATTGTCGTTCCTTGTCAAACCATGAAGGATCGTATTGTTGCTAAAGTCCCAGAAGTTAGCGAAAAAATTATTGTTATTCACAACTGGGCAGATCCGACTTGGATTAAGCCCATGGTCAAAGCCCAAAATAGCTTTGCCCAGGAGCACCAGCTGACCGACAAATTTACCGTGCTCTATTCTGGAAATATGGGGCGTTGCCATGACATGGACACCATCATGGGCGCAGCGGTAGAACTGCAAAATGAGCCGGTGGAATTTCTCTTTGTGGGCGGTGGCCCCAAACGGGAAGAGTGCAAGCAACAGGCGGCTGAGCTAGGGTTACAAAACTGCCGCTTCTTGCCCTACCAAGACAAAGCGCGATTACCCGAATCCCTCACGGCCTGTGACCTCTCCCTCGTGAGCGTGGACGTAGACATGGAAGGCTTGGTCGCCCCCAGTAAATTCTACTCTGCGCTGTCTGCGGGTCGTCCCGTGGCCATCATTTGCGAAAAACATTCCTACCTGCGATCGCTGGTCTCCGATGCCAACTGTGGTGCGGCCATTAGTAATGGGGACAGCAAAGGCTTGGCTGGGTTTATCCGGTATTTGATGAAAGATCCGGAAATGACGGAACGCATGGGCAAAGCTGGCCACCGCTACATCCAGGAATACTTCACGCCCCATGAAATCAGCCAGCAATACTTCCGCATCCTGCGCCGTGCCGTGCTGAACCACGCTGACCTACACCAAGCCGTGGAGCAAGAGGAATTTTGCATTCACTACCAACCCATGATGGAGATTGGGACTCGCAAAATTGTGGGACTGGAAGCGACGATTCGCTGGCAACACCCCACCCGTGGCTTAATTTGCCCTGCGGAGTTTGAATCCGCTGCCCACGAAACCGGCTTGATCATTCCCCTAGGCTGGTGGTTGCTCCAGGGCGCATGTCAACAACTGCAAACCTGGCGGCAACAGTATCCCAATTTCGACCTCAAGTTGAGCATTAACCTCAGCAGCCAACAGTTTTTCCATCCCGAATTAGTCTCCCGGTTGGATACAGCGCTCCAGCAATACGATTTGCCGGGAAATGCGTTGATGCTGGAAATCAAAGACCAAGTGGTGATGGAAGATGCTGCGGCTACGACGGCGATTCTGTTGCAATTGCAAACCCGGAACATTCAAGTTTGCATTGACAACTTTGGGGAAGGCTATTCTACGTTAGATTATCTTCACCGCTTCCCAATTTCCGCCCTCAAGGTGGATAAATCCCTCGTCAGCCGCATTGGGGTTGATCCTAAAACGGTGAGCTTGATTGAAACGATCGTGATTCTGGCCAAAGACCTCGGCATGAAGGCGATTGCGGTAGGGGTCGAATCCACTGAGCAACTCTTGCGGCTCAAAGAAGTGGGCCTGAAGTATGCCCAGGGCTATCTCTTTGCCCCCAGCCAAGATGCTGAGCAAACCGCCCTGTTCCTAGAAACCTGTGGTCAGCAGGAATTGGTTCATCCCCTGCCTGCGGCTAATCTGCCCGTTCCCGTTACCAGCGTGAGTGATGAAACAAAACCCTTGGTGTTGATTGTGGATGACGATCGCTCCATGCGATCGATTCTCCGCACGGCCATTAGCCAAGCCGGATACCGCACCGTAGAAGCTGAAAATGGGAAGACAGGATTGGCCAAATTCCACGAACTGAATCCGGACTTAGTGTTGCTGGATGCCCTCATGCCCGATATGGATGGCTTTGCCTGCTGCCAAGCCATTCGGCAGTCAATCCAAGCCCAAGCGGAAGCGGGTGGAGTCTCTACGGCGGTTCGGTCAATCCCCATTTTGATGATTACTGCCTTGGATGATTCGGAATCGGTTGATCAAGCCTTTGCAGCGGGTGCGACGGACTACGTGACCAAACCCATTAACTGGGCTGTGCTGCGGCAACGTCTGCAACGCCTCTTGCCCACCACTCAGACCAAAGCGACGGTCAAACGGTAATCCAACCTCTCTGCTCCTAGCCTTTAGCCCCCAGTCAATGGGATAAATCATAGACCTGGGCACCTTCGTTAAAAAATAGACCCATCGACGTTGAATCTAGCGATCGATGGGTCTTGGTTTCAAAATCCCCCTCCTCTCGTCTTGGTTCACTGGTCACGCAGCCCCTGTCCTTTGTATCGATCTAGCCTTAGCAAACCGCTTGTAGGAACTGCACCAACACACCTCTTTGGATAACTTCATCAGCATCTTTCACCATTTCTCCACTTTGATTTGATATGCCTAATGTAATCCGCGAAAGTACTGAAAAATTTACATAAAGTTGACATTCATCCGGTTACTCAAAGCGTTTCTAGAAACATGAGGTAAGCGTGACAAATACACAACGGTTGTGTCGCGCTACTTGCAACTTTCACTAGGACGACAGGGACACCATGGGTAAGCGATCGGTCAAAGCTTCTGCACTCGGAATTGCTAAGGCAAAGCGAGCATTTGAACGCCGAGAATGGACTCAGGAATATTTGGCGAGTGCCGTTGGGCTGCAAACGCGACAATCCGTTTGGAAGTTCTTTTCCGGTCGTCCGATCGAACGTCATTTATTTATCGATATTTGTTTCCAATTAGATTTAGATTGGCAGGAAATTGCGGAGTTACCCCGTCTGGATGACGCGGAAGAGGATGGAACTGCCTTGCTATCGAATTCGGTTCATTCGGCAGGTGCGATCGCTGAAGATGCCCGTACGGCGATCACCTGGGAACACCTTTGGCACCTTGCCCAGAGCCGTTTTCTGCAATCTGAGTCAGCGATCGTCCCCGTTGCGCCCATTACCACTGGAGAATCGGAATTTTACATTGAGCTATTTCTAGCCTCCCAGGTCAAAGGACACCGTTGGTTAGAAGTGAATGATTTTCAACCCAACCGCGATTGGGAAGCCGTTCAACCTACCGTTGCTAAGTTATTTAGTGAGGCTGCATCCGACGCGTTAGCCTCCTTGGCCCTACCCACCACCCATCCTTTCCCAGGATTTGACTGCTCGAATGCGATGCACTCTGTGATGCCCGCCACCAGTCTTCCGGCACAATCTCGCTGGCTGATTTATGGTCGCCCCGGCAGTGGCAAAACGACACTTTTAAAAGCCCTCGCGATCGCAGAGTTGACCCAAGCGGAACCGGGCGATCGACTGCCTATTTTACTACCGCTACACACCATTCTTTCCACGGAAGCCTTTTCCTTTGAAACACTGATTCAACAACACTACTGCCAACTTTCGATCGAACAAAATCAGCAATGGCTAACGGAAGGTAAATACTGCTTACTGTTAGATGGTCTAGATGAATTACCGCTCGATCGTCGGACTGTTGTGATGCATGGGTTGCAAGCCTTGATGGTGCAATATCCCAAGGTCGCGATCGTGCTGACCTGTCGATCGGGCCTGCGGGATGTAAATGCTTCTGGATTGACGACCTGGGAACTGACGGATTGGAATGCGGAACAAATTCATTCCTTTGTGGTGACTTGGGCAGAATCGCAGGTTCATTACAATACCGATCGGGGAAAAACCTTTGCGGGCAAATTTCTAGCAGCGTTATATCAACCGCAGAACAAGCGTCTCCTAGATCTGGCAAAAACGCCCTTGATGCTGCAACGCCTGTGCGAAATTTTCTGGGAGCGTCAAGCGTTTCCCAGTCGGCAGTCCTTGCTGTGCCAGGATGTGCTGGAACTCCTAGTCTGGAAACGAGATCAACAACGGGGCGTGAATCGGCAATCCTATGGCTCTTACCTCACCATTGCAGAAGTTGTGGATTTGCTAGGACAACTGGCCCAAAAGTTCTTTGAAGAGGGTAACTATCTCTTTGATAAGTCGGAAATTCTGCCGATTTTGGCAACCTATTTAACTGGCCATGGTGAAGCGAATCAGTATCGCGATGCGGAATCGCTCTGGTTCGCCAGTGAGGCCCTGCTGGAAGCCTTAACGGTGGGCTACGGCATGCTGACGGAGGAAGCCCATTCTGTCTATGCCTTTTCCTACCTCAGTGTGCAGGAATATCTGGTGGCCCGACGATTCGCCACGCGATCGATGCTTTTGCCTCCTGCAATTCACAGCCCTCAAAGTCCCAGTGAGTCAACGGCAGCCCTGGCTCCAGCGCAACTGTCTGCTGACCAAATGCCCTGGCTCCAAGCCCTAGCCCAACGGGCGCTGGAACCTCGTTGGCGCACTGTGATTGAACTGTTGATTGAATTATTGCCGCACCCCACGCTGCTCTTTACCTACATGAAGCAATGCATTGACCAGATTGTGCAAGATGACTCGGAACTGCATGGCATTCTGCAATGGCTCGATCGTAAAGCGCAGCCCTTGGCGCATCAGTACCATCCGGCGGCTTTGCGTGCATTCTATTACCTCAGTCTGGAAAATTTGGGCCTAGATCTGGCCTTTGCCTTAGATCCCCAATTGGCTTGCCATCTTTCCCCGGAACTCAAACTCGATTTAGATTTAATGCATCTGTTCCATCAAGGGGAACAATTGCTCAACTACCCCACCTTAGACAATGCCTTTTCCCTGGGATTTTTAATCGGTTCATTGGGAGAAGGCGTCTTGGAACAACCGATCGTTAGCAGTTTCAAAGCGCAGTTACCCGAGTTATTAGAGGCCACCCAAAGCCAGCAATCCCTCGATCGTTGGTGCCGTCAATCCGGACGGGAATGGCTCAAGACCCTGCGGCAGATCAGTATTGAACAGCGAGATTTGGGCTATGGTTGGAATTTGACACCGGAACGCCAACAGAAACTACAAAATTACTATTGGGCCAATTATTTCCTGGTGAATGGACTGCGGAAACGGCATTCGGCACGTTCCATGGGCCAAAGCCCGATCGTACAAACGCTCATTTCTCCAGTAAACCAACAAGTTGCCCATTAAGGTCATCTAGAAAATATTCACCCACACCCAGCAGACAGTGCATCGTACCTAATGTCTCCAAATTTCTGCAAGTAGTTTGCAGAGAATCAATCAGAAGATTGATTCCCAATCAAGTTGTGATTGTACCTATTGCGATCTCCTCCTAAATCTCCGCGCTCACGCGCCACTATCCTAGAAATAAGAAAGACGGTGAAAGAATTTGACTGAATTCCCTCTTAATCAGAGGAGCCAGGGGATCTAAGCATTGATTAATCCATTGCGTATGAGTCAATTTAAAAGATGCACTTTCTAACCATGCCGAGTTAGGGAACAGCGTATAAATAAAATCCCAATTGGGTAGGGGGTAGGAGAGTAAAAGGGTAGGAGGGTGGGGGGATGAAG
>NZ_JBLZFX010000072.1:0-30699 GCF_050753345.1 Alkalinema pantanalense CENA528
GGGGTAGGAGAGTAAAAGGGTAGGAGGGTGGGGGGATGAAGAGGGGATATTATTTCTTGGCAAATCCCTTAGTTACTAGGAGCGAGCCGCTAGGGCTGAGTGGTGAAGGCTCCGAGTTGTAGGATTCGCTGGGCGATCGGGATTTCCACAGGCATCACTGAAAGGCGATTCCCTTGGCGCACCACCAGTAGTTCTTCGGGGGAAAAGGCGGTTTTCAACTGCTCCAGGGTAATCAGTGTCGGTAGGGTTTCCACATACTGGCACTTGACCGTATGCCAGCGGGGCGCTTCCGGCGTAGCTTTGGGATCATAGTAGGGATTGGCGGGATCAAATTGGGTCGGATCAACCACTTGGGTTTCCACAATTTTCATCAACCCCGCAATGCCCGGTGGTTTGGCGTTGGAGTGGTAGAAAAAGGCAAAGTCACCCACCTGCATCGATTTCAGGAAGTTACGGGCTTGATAATTGCGCACCCCATCCCACAGCCCAATGTTTTCCTTTTGCAAATCATCGATCCCATAGACATCGGGTTCTGATTTCATTAACCAATAAGCCATAACCAATCTACGATCGTCGCAACGTCCAAACCAGCGATTTCTTACTAAGCGATTTCTTACTAAGCAATTTCTTACTATACGGTGAAGTGACTTGCCCAATGACGTGCAGTCCCCAGTGAAGTGGCTCATCCGGTGAAGCGTTAGGTAAAGCATTAACCCGTCAAGTGTTCATCCATGAAGGAATTGGAGCGATCTGGAGCAGAACAGGTTTGCAGTTGAGTCAAGCCACAGAGGCAGTTATCCTGGGCGAGCCAGCGTCGCCCCACTTGGTACAGCGCCACCAAAACGGGTTGAATTTCTCGCCCCTTATCCGTCAGCCAATATTCCACATGGGGCGGCACTTCTGCATAGATCTGTCGATGCACTAAACCATGCTTTTCCAACGATCGCAGTCGTTGCATTAAGGTTTTGGTACTAATTCCCGGCAAGGCTGCCAACAGCGTATGAGTTCGCTTTGGCCCTGCAAATAACTCCCGCAGAATGGGTAAAGCCCATTTGCCTTCCAGGACGGTGAGGGTGTACTGGATTGGACAATGCTGTTCTGGCTCAGGACAAAAATTTTCCATGCGATCGTGGGTGGGGTAAACAGGCAGTGGCATTGCCTCTCCATTCTGGGGGGTGGTTACGGGAGCAATGGACTTTTTCTAGAAAATTTTCAACATTCCTTTAGAGTCCTTGCAAGCCCTGATCTCACCCCAATCTTTTACTCCAAGTTACTAAGTGCCCCCCTGCGTAAGTACCTTGCAGGGTATGAGGGGATCGCTAGGATGCGAATATCACTCATCCACCGTTTATTCACTCTCCCGGAGCTACTTCATGATTCGCCTGCTTGTTAGTATTTTGGTCTTTGTGATGAATACGGTCTACCGCGATCGACCCATCCAGCGGTTCTATGTGCTGGAAACTGTGGCGCGGGTGCCCTATTTTTCCTACTTATCTGTCCTGCACCTGTATGAAACCATTGGCTGGTGGCGCAAAGCCGATTGGCTGAAAGTCCACTTTGCAGAGTCGTGGAATGAACTGCACCACCTGTTGATTATGGAAGAATTGGGCGGTGCCGATGTTTGGATCGATCGCTTCTTGGCACGCCATGTGGCTTTGCTGTACTACTGGATTATTGTGGTGATTTATGTCCTGTCACCGCGATCGGCCTACCACTTCATGGAACTGGTAGAACAACACGCCTACCGCACCTATGACCACTACCTGAAGGACTGCGAAACCGAACTCAAGGCGGCCCCTGCTCCACAAGTCGCCATCAGCTATTACCGGGATGGGGATCTGTACATGTTTGACGAGTTTCAAACCGGCTATAAACCCGCCGAACGTCGCCCCAGTGTGGACAACCTCTACGATGTCTTTGTCAACATCCGGGATGACGAATCAGAACATGTCAAAACCATGGTGGCCTGCCAACGCACCGATGCCCAAACCACCTTCAAGAGTCCCCATACTTCAACGGCCTTACCTGCTAACTGAGCCCTAGGCCGCAGGTTCAAACCCAGACTAAACCCATCCAAAACCGATGCTAAACCGAGCAGTGGGAGCGCAACCCACTGCTTTTCTTGTCCAATGCTGGCTAGAATCGAAGCTACAGATATTCAGCGCCAAACCATGAATTTCCTGGATAGCCCTTGTCAGTAACAGAATTTAGGGTTTTATTTTAGGAAGAAATACCCAATAGGCGTGGGTTTTACAGTACGCCGGGTCTGAAGTGAGGAGTAACCACCAGCATGAGCCACCACGGTCAAACCGCCCTTGAGGTCTTGAAAGAGACGAGTCGGACGTTTTTCATCCCTATCAGTCGTCTACCATCAGGGCTGTTGGAGGCGGTCGCCTCGGGCTATCTCTGCATGCGAGCGATCGATGAAATTGAAGATCACCCCGACGTGGATAATACAACCAAAGCCCTTGTTCTACGCGAAATCAGTCAAGTGTTGCAATCGGGGGTCACTGGATTTACGAACCAAGATTTCGATCGAGCCTTTGGTCAGTATGCCGATCAGTTTCCGGAAGTCTCCCGTCGCTTAGGCGAATGGGCTAGCTATGCCCCCAGTGAGATTGCGCCGCGCGTGTGGGAAGCCACCGCTGCCATGGCCGATCGCATGGCCTACTGGGCAGAGCGCAATTGGGATGTGCAAACGGAATATGACCTCGATCGCTATACCTTTAGTGTGGCAGGATCCGTTGGTTTGTTGCTATCTGACCTATGGTCATGGCACGACGGCACCCAGACCGATCGCATTCAAGCGATCGGCTTCGGGCGCGGATTACAAGCGGTGAACATTTTGCGGAACCATCGCGAAGATTTAGATCGGGGAGTCAGTTTCTTTCCGGATGGGTGGACGGTTAAGGATCTCGATGACTACGCTCGGCGCAACTTGCAATTGGCCGATCGTTACACCGAAAGTTTACCCAAAGGCCCTGCTCGGGACTTCTGTGAACTGCCCCTTGCCCTCGCCCATGCCACCCTGGATGCCATGACCCACGGTTTCCCAAAACTGACGCGCTCCCAGGTGATGGCCGTCGTTGCTCAGTTCACAGGTTTACGAGGATAGGAAGTTGCTCTAGAAGAATTTCTAGAAAATCCTGGGGGAGGAGTGCGTCGGTTGCCAAAATTCAGGCTATCCTGTGGCATCTGATCGCACTAACTGAAACCCCTGAGGCAACAGTCATACTTCTGGTTACCCTCTCGATTTCGGTTGTTCCCATTCAAGAACTAGGTATCCATTTCCCATGCGTCATTCTAGAGCTGCTGGACAGATCGTTTCTGCGGAAACTTCCTATTCTCCCTCGGTCCCGATTTCCCTGTACCGGGAGGTCTCCTCTGAACTGCAAGCCACCAAGGCTGCTATGGAGTCTGTCAAAAATCAGAACCGCCAGTTACTCCAACAAAACCAGCAACTCCGCCAGGAAATCGATCGTCTGGCAAAATTGGTGATGTATACCCAGGAAGCGGTCAGCCATCTGCCCAGTTTGAAGGATGATCCCGTAGAAATTTCGATCGAATCTAGCAGTAATAGCCCATTTGTGATAACTGGGATCGCAGAACAATTTGCGGATCCTACGATCGGACAATCTTCCCTAGCCACCAAATCTGTTCGGGGATCTCAGGGAGCAGGGAACCGCTCAGGTAAACCCGTCACAAAACCCGTCACCCTGGCGAGCCCACGTAAGCCATCCCATGCAGCCAAGCCATCCCATGCAGCCTGGGTCATAGAGCAGCCTAGCAATCCCTCTGGGGGCACAGGACACGCCTCTGCGGCAACGGGCACATCCCTCCCCTTCAGTGGCTGGAAGTTGGCGATCGTGATTCCGCTGATTGTCCTGACGGCCTTTGGTGCAGGCTTTTTGTTGGTGCGTCCGCTGATTTCTTCCAAGTAGTGCCACAGCTAAGCACCACAGCTAGTCTGCACAGAGCATCAAGAGACCTCCTGGTAAGCCTAACTATCCAAACCTCAAGGCTGCGGGGATGATTACAGAACCTCTCAGGAATTTCGAGATTCGGGGGAATCTGATACCATCAGCTACAGTGGGGTAACATCCGCTACAAAGTTTATGGTTTAGCAGTGATAGCAATAGGTTTTGCTATCTATATAGCAATCACATAAAAGATCGACAAGGAGTGTGGAACCTTGAAAAAGGTTGAAGCAATCATCCGCCCATTTAAGCTGGATGAAGTTAAAATTGCCCTCGTCAATGCTGGAATCGTCGGCATGACTGTTTCCGAAGTACGAGGATTTGGTCGCCAGAAGGGCCAAACAGAGCGCTACCGGGGCTCTGAGTACACTGTTGAATTTTTGCAGAAACTGAAGATTGAAATCGTTGTTGAAGACGCACAAGTTGACATGGTAGTGGATAAAATCATTGCCGCTGCTCGCACAGGCGAAATTGGAGATGGCAAAATCTTCATCAGCCCAGTGGATCAAATTGTGCGGATTCGGACTGGCGAGAAAAACGTAGAGGCCATCTAGATTGCTTCGTTCCCCTAGGATCGAAGTCAATTTACGGTTACTCATCTTGAATGGTTGAAATCCTACGAACGCATTTATTGCAAGATTTCGTAGGATTTTTCTTTTGTTCGTGAATTTGATCGAGGCAGGACGTACCGAGATCGCCAGAACAACTGCATAGCCGCGATCCCAGTCAATTTACAGGGGATTTGCAGGTCAATTTACGGGTCACATGAAAAACGTGAGTTGCGAGCCTAATTCAGTTTTGTGAACTTCGATGCGAGATTGGAAGGCGTCCCGGAAGTAGGGCATATGGGTAACGGTGAGGATACAGGCAAAATCTGGCGAGATGGCATTAATCGCTGCAATGAGTCGATCGCAACCTTCCTGATCCTGCGTACCAAAGCCCTCGTCAACAATTAACATTTGTAACGCAGTCCCCGATCGTTGGGACAACAGCCGTGCCAATGCTAGGCGAATTGCAAAGTTAATCCGAAAGGCTTCTCCGCCGGAATAGGTTTCGTAGGGGCGGGTTCCTTTGGCATCGGCAATGACAATATCCAGGGTTTCCGCCAATTTTGCCGTCTGGGATTTGCCTTTTGCGTTACGCCGTTGGGTGACAAACTGCACATGTAGTTGGTTATTCGTCAACCGGGTCAAAATTTGATTGGCGAGGGTTTCCAACTGCGGCAACACATTTTCAATCATCAGGGCTTGAATGCCATTTTTGCCAAAGGCTTGCACCAGTTCTTGATAAATGCGGTGCTGCTGACGGGTTGTTTGTAGCGATTGTTGCAGCGTTACCTGGTCTTGGAGCAAGTACGATCGTTGCTGTTGCTGCTGTTGTAATTGCCCCAGTCGCGAAAGCGTCGCATCCAGGGTTTGCCGCTCCCCTTGCAATTTTTGCTCTAGCTGTTGAATTTGGGCAGCGGGTTCCGGGGCGGCGGCCAAGCATTTTTCTAGATATTGGCACTGCTGGCCTACACTTTCTAGGCTGACCAGTTTGGTTTGCAAGGACTCTGCCAGGTCTTCCAGCCGCTGCCGCAGGTGGGGATATTGCTGCTGGGCTTGCTGAAGTTCTTGGTAGCGCAGTTGACTGGCTTGCACCTGTTTGAGGGCCATTCTCAGGGCATTGTGCTGCTCTAAGCTATAGCCTAGGTCAGCTAGGTGCTGATCATACTGGGCGAGGCCCTCTGCCAGAGTCGTTTCTAGTTGGGCAATGTGGGCGGTGCAGTCATCCTGCTGGGCTTGCAGTTCCGGCAACCGTTGCTCAATTTGGGTTTGTCGCCGTTGGGCTTGTTTGATTTCCGCTTGCTTAATTTCCGCCCAGCGCCAGCGATCGACCAGTCCTCGGGCAATGGCATGGTTACGATCGTCATAGTTCAGCTTCTCCAACGTTCGATCTAACAATCGCAATTCCTCTTGCAGATCGGGCGCAAATTCTCCGCTCCGCAGTTGGTACTCCAGGTGCTGAACTTCGTCGAGTAATTGATCTAAACTTTGCCGACCGGATTCGTTGGCCTGTAGCTGCTCCTGAAGCTGGCCGCGCCGTTCCAACACAGAACCGTACTGTTCCAAGCGTTTTTCAATATCGCGATATTCCTGGCGCAGCACTTGGATTTCCCGTTCCGAGACCGCCAATTGTTCCCGAATTACCCAAATTTGCTCCAGAATCTCTTGCTGTTTTGCCAAATGTTTTTGCACCACTAATTCCCAGTGATGCTCATCCAAGGGCCGATCGCACAGGGGACAGGGAGGAAAATCTGCTAAATTTGCTTCAGCATTCACCCCGAGATTGGCCGTAGAATTTGCGTCAGCATCGATCGCAGCATGACCTGAGCCATAATTGCCAGCGGCTTCTTGGAGTGTAACGGTAGCCCGATCTCGCACTAGGGGCAGATCCGTGGAATCTGCCAGTTCAGCGATCGAGTCCCTAGCTTCATCCTGATGCCGTAGCAGGGCTGCTTGCAACTCTGTGGTGAGGTGGGCCTCTTCGCTGCGGTGCTTCAGTAACCGAAGAATTTGATCGACCTCGGACAATTGTGCTTCGTAATCCCGTTGGTGAGCCTGCAACCGTTCCATAAAGTTGCGCCGTTCTAATCCCTTTTCCCGCACCCGTTCTTGGTATTTCCGCAGTTTATCTAGCTCATCAATGCGATCGCAGACTTCCACCACCGCCTGCTGCAATTGCGGCTGCTGGGATTGTTGCTGCTCCATTTGCTTCGCACTGGTGCGGAGTTCATCCAAGCGGGCTGTGACGCGGGCAGTGGCTTGATCGATCGAGCGTTGTAATTGCTGTTTGCGTTGCAGCAGGGGCGCGACTTGAAGTTGTACCCGATCGAACTGCTCTAACTGCTGGCGGGCACTGTGCAGATTGGCTAAACCTGCCTCTACATCGGCCATGTGACTCAGGATATGCTGGTTCTCTTCCATCTGCTCACGCAAGCTTTCCGTTTGCGCCCATAGCTGCTGCTGCTGTTGTTGCAGTTCATTGAGCCGTTGCTGGTGTTGATTGAGGTACTGTTGTTTGCGCGTTTGCAAGTCTTGATAGAGCTGGAAGCGATTGGCTAAAAACTCTTCCTGGGCTTGCAATTCCTGGGAATGGAGATAGGCTGAGTAGATGGCGGATTCTGCCTGTAACAGTGCCACGATCGCTTGATAGCTCTCCTCCGCCTGCTGATATTCCTTCTGTAACCGCTGACAGTCCTGCTGGTGTTGCTGATGTTGTTGCCGATGCCATTGAAGCTGTTGTTGCCAAATCTCCCGCTGATGCTGTTGTGTTTGCAAGGTTTGCAGAATTTTTCGATCGCGAATTTGCTGTTCTTGCAGACTGGAAAGTTGCTGCTCCAGTTCGGCCTGCTGGGTTTCGAGATTTTGCAGTTGGCTGAGTTGCTGTTCGATCGAAGCTTGCTGGCGCTCTAGGGCATCAACTTCGGCTTTAAACTGACGGGCTTGTTCCTTGGCTTTTTCAGCGAGTTCGTCGTACTGTTGCAGCTTCAGCAGATCCGCCAGAATTTGTTTACGATCGCTAGGGCGCTTCAGCATGAACTCATCGGCCCGCCCTTGGCGCAGGTAAGCAGAGTTAACAAACGTGTCGTAGTCTAACTTTACATGTTCCAAGATAAATTGTTGTGTTGCCCGTAATCCCTTTTCCGTTAAGGGTCGAAACCGTTTGGGAAATTCATCAACTAACGGATCCAAAGCGATCTGAAATTCCAACACCATGCCTTGACCGCGATGGCGGCTACGAATCACACGATAGATGTGGTGATGAATGCAAAAGAGAAATTCGACGCGGGTTTCACTTTCGCCAAAATGAATGATGTCATCTTCGATCGCGGCTCGACTTTCGCCCCAAACAGCCCAGGAAATCGCCTCCAGCAACGAAGATTTGCCTGCCCCATTCGCGCCGGAAATGCAAGCCGTGTGCAGCCCCCGAAAGTCCAAGGTGGCTTCCCGATAACTCAAAAAGTTATTCAATTTGAGTTGCAAGGGAATCATGCTACTCGCCTGAGGAATACCGACGCGGGTCAAACCCTGCGCTCACCAGTACAAACACTCACCAATACAGATGCACGTCAATACATACGAACGCAATTTACAGTGTAGATCGCCAAAGGCACGATCCGTAAGGGGTTGAGGCAAATTTCCCGATCGTTCGTTGATTGTTCTTCGATCATTCGCCGCTCCTGAGGAGATCGTTGAGGCATCCTTTTGGGTTCGATCCGGATCATCGGAGGCTGATCGTTGGACGATCGAATCATAGATCGAGTCATAGCTTAATGCCGTTGGGCAGGGCCTGGCAATACTGTCTGACAGAGGCCAGGAACCTTCTGGGAACTCCTGCGTCAAGCAGCTTAAGAACCACTCCTCCACAGAAACTCTAGATTATGGTTAGCTCACACACGTTGGCTCATTCATTGGATCATGCTTCTGATCGCACCCATGATCATCCGACTGTTTCCTCTAGCTTCAAACGCTGGCAAGCGGGAACGGCCCTGATGATTGCCCTAGGAACGCCGATCGTGAACTTGGCTCCGATCGCCACCTTGGGGGCACAGGCTCAATCGACGCCCACAACGATCGCCCAAACCAATCAACCCGTTCTCTTTTCCCGCACGTTGCGGATCCCCGTCGGAACCGTCCTTCCGGTGACCTACGAGAAGGCGGAAAAGATTATCGTGACGCCCGACGAAACGCAGAAGCTTGATTTGACCATTCCCAGCAATATTCGCGCCAGTAATGGCACGCTGCTCATTCCAGCCGGCAGTACGGTAGAAGGTGAACTGCGGCCTGCTACGACGACGAACAATGAGAAAGGTTCGCGGTTTGTGGCTAAGACGCTGATCCTCAAGGATGGCAGTAAGGACGGACTGCGGATGCCCCTCGATGCTTCGTCGAATATCATTACCCGCAAGGAAACGATCGAAAAGGGGAACCAGACGGCTTCGGTTCTGACCGGGGCCGCGATCGGAGCGGGCGCAGCAACGATTATCTCCGGGGTGACGGGGAACCGGAAAATCACCTTGGGTAAAATTCTCATCGGGACGGCAGGTGGTGCCCTAGGGGGCCTGTTGCTAGGTAAACCGAAAAAGACAGAAGTCGTGGTGATTAATTCCGACAGTGATTTGGATCTGCGGTTGGATTCCCCCCTGGCTTTTAATCGCTACTAAGGTCATCGCTTGACCCAGTGAAAATTTGAGGTGAATTAAAGGGTTCAGGGTTCATGTTTTGGGTGTGAGTCTGGGGAGTGAATGCCGTTCGCTCCCATGGCTGCACTATTCCGGTTCCTCTCCTTGTGTCACGGTTAGTCTTCTCACAAGTTGCTCTTCTCACAAGTTGGTCTTCTCACAAGTTGGTCTTCTCATGATGAGCCTCTCCAAATGTGGGGAGGTTTTTTCTTTGCCCAGTCGCTAATGCCACGAGGGAATGATTAGAATAGCCCTAGCCGCCTAAGCCACGATCTAAACATCATTAGCGCGATCGCATGCAGTCAAACCTAACCCATCTCCCCCCTCCCCCCGGCAGAAAAGGTTTACCGCTGATTGGCGAAACCTTGGAATTTGCGAGGAATCCCAATTACATTGCCGATCGCTACGCTGAATTTGGCCCGATTTTCAGCACTCGGTTCGCAGGGAAAAACACTGCCTTTATGGTGGGGCCAGAGGCATTGGAATTTATTTTGTCTACAGGCATGGATCACCTGACCTGGGGCGATGGCTGGCCGCAACCCTTTCGATCGCTCCTGGGTCGATCGCTGTTTCTGCAAGATGGGGCAGAACATCGGCGCAATCGCAAGTTGCTCATGCCTGCGTTCTACGGAGCAGCCCTAGGGCAATACCTAGAAACCATAGAGACGATCGCCCAGCAATATCTAAACCGTTGGGAGCAACAACGCCAATTCCAATGGTTCCTAGAATTCAAAAAATTCACTTTTGAAGTTGCCAGTAATATTTTTCTGGGGGCAGAAACTGGCCCGGAAAATCAACGCTTAAGTGAATTATTTACCCAACTCTCCGACGGACTTTTCTCGTTTATTAACTTCCCCGGTACCAAGTTAAACAAAGGATTGACTGCACGGCGAAAAATCCTCGCCCATGTCAATCAAGTCGTTAATCAACGGCGGGAAAATCCCACCCACGATGCCCTCAGTTTGCTGTTGCAGGCAACGGATGAGACGGGCGATCGGCTCAGCCAGGAGGAACTCTGTAATCATGCCATTCTGATGCTATTTGCGGGCCATGAAACCACAACGGCAATGCTAACGTGGTCAGTTTTGGAATTAGGTTGCCATCCAGAAATTCTACAAGCCCTTCGTAGGGAACAGGAGATATTGGATCATGCACCGCTAACCCTGGAAACTTTACAGAAAATGCCTGCCCTCGATCGCTTTTTGCTGGAAATTGAGCGGTGTCATCCTCCAGTCGGAGGTGGGTTTCGAGGTGTGGTCAAAGGCTTTGATTTCAAGGGTTACCATGTGCCTGCGGGATGGCTTGTGCAGTATTCGATCGCCTATACCCATCAGTTAGCAGAGTTGTATCTGGAGCCGGAACGGTTCAACCCCGATCGTTGGCTAGAAGATAAGCCGAAACCCTTTGGGCTAGTGGGGTTCGGGGGAGGGCCACGGATTTGTCTAGGGTTGGCCTTTGCCAAGATGGAAATGAAGTTAATGCTGGCACATTTGCTGCGGAATTACGAATGGCACCTTCTGCCCAATCAGCGCTTAAATCCCGTTATTATTCCCGTTTGTCGTCCCCAGGATGGCTGTCGGGTGGTGTTCCAAGGGCGATCGTAAGCACTGAATACGCTCAATGAATTCTCCTAGAAACTGTCAAGCTTTTTGAAGGGATGCAATATAGCATCAATCAATACATTTTTTTATCAGTAGAAAATTACGATCGTAGGATCTAGCACAAGCCTTGCCATCAATCCTGAAGCCCAGAAAGCTTAAATTTTATGACAATTATGACAAATCCAAAAGTTTACGTGTAGTTCCCATGAAGCTTAGGCAATTTCACCAGATCTTTAAAATCTGTTCGGTAGAATCAGTCAAAAAGCACCTGTTCATCCAACCTCCCTTCCTCAGCTTGACTCCAACCCAGTCCGATGCTGAGGCATTCGTCAATCTATTGTGACCGTTTAGAAGAGATCGAAGTACCATGTCAGGCCGAAAAATTGTTCTGTTTGAGTTGAACGAAGTTCCTTACAAGCTGGTCGATCATTTTTGTCAAACTCGTTCCCAATCCCACTTGGCAAAAATGCTGACCAAAGCCCAGCAATACAAAACCTACGCAGCCGACTCCGGGGAACTTTCACCAACCAAAACTTGGCCTACCGTCCATCGTGGCGTCAACAACGATCGGCATGGCCTCACCAACTTCGGTCAAGAACTCGATGAAGTCAACCGGGCCTACCCCCCCCTGTGGCAAATCCTCGCCTCCCAAGGTGTCAAAGTTGGCGTGTGCGGCTCCTTCTTCACCTTTCCCATCACCGACACCATTCAAGACTACGCCTTCTACTTACCCGACGTCTTCGCCGCAGAAAGCACCGCCTATCCCCAACCCCTAGAAGCGTTTCAGTCGTTTAACCTCTCCATGTCCCGCGCATCGGCCCGCAACGTCTCGAAAAAAATTGATGTGTCCGGTGCTCTCAAGCTATTACCTGCTCTGCCAAAACTCGGTCTCACCTCCAACACGATCGGGCAGATTGGGCAACAACTCTTATCCGAACGCCGGGATCCCACCGTTAAAACCCGCCGCCGCACCTATCAAACCCTGCTCAGCTTCGATATTTTCCTCAAGCAATTGCAGCAAACAAAACCGGACTTCGCCACCTTTTTCACCAACCACGTCGCCGCTAATATGCACCGTTACTGGGCTGCGGCCTTTCCTGAAGACTACAAAGTCTTCAATCTCAAGGACGCATGGGTCAATCAATTTCGTAACGAAATCGACTTTGCCATGCAGAAAGCCGATGAGCTGCTGGGTCGCCTCATCGCCTTCGTCGATCGCAATCCCGAATATGTCCTAGTCGTCGTTTCCAGCATGGGACAAGCCGCTTTCAAAGCTGAACACGTTTCCTCCTGCGTGGGCATTGTGGACTTTCCCCGCTTCATGGGACAACTGGGCCTTGATACTGCAGATTACGAAGAACGTCCGGCCATGGCTCCCATTTTCAACATCGCAGTCAATCCTGACAAACAAGACTGTCTACGGGGAAAAATCGCAACCTTAGCTATTAATGGCCAACCCTTTGCCCAAGAACTAGAAGAAGGCTTTTTTGAATTCTGCTTCAAGTATTTCCAAAACTACAGTGGCCCGGAAGTGATTCACGTAGAAGGACAGCCGCGATCCTTTGCGGAAATGGGCCTTGCCAGCGTCCCCCACGAAGATGGTGTGTATCTCACGGGCGATCACATTCCCGAAGGGATCCTCTTCACCTACGATCCCAAACAGACCGCCCCAACGCCTGCCCAACGGACTAAAATTTCTACCCTAGACATTGCGCCTAGCATTTTGGAAAACTATTCCGTTCC
Organism: Alkalinema pantanalense CENA528; assembly: GCF_050753345.1. Taxonomy (NCBI): domain Bacteria; kingdom Bacillati; phylum Cyanobacteriota; class Cyanophyceae; order Leptolyngbyales; family Leptolyngbyaceae; genus Alkalinema; species Alkalinema pantanalense. The sequence continues at coordinate 12,546 of NZ_JBLZFX010000072.1, forward strand.
CATTCCAGATTACATGAATTCTCCATTCCAATTAGTCGCCTAGGGGATCTGCCTGACGCCACTCCTAGACAAGTCAATGAACTGATACTAGAGATGCCCCGATCGTTTCGATCGAGGCATTTTCTTTAGTATGGATTATCAGCCGTTCGTACTAATTCCAAGCCGGGAAAAAGTGCTGCCCCACCGATCGCTTGAGGCGATTCATGGCCCGTTCTGTCATTTCCGTAAAGTGTAATTCATCACACAACAGTTGCGTTGCAAGGCGCGTGCTTCGTTCATACTTCACACCATACTTGTAGCAAATCCCTGGCCATTGATAAAACACCTTCGCCAAAGCTAGCGCTGCATCAAAATTGCCCGCAAACTCCCGATGAATCCGTTGGGTATAGTCCTGCGCCGCATCCTCCGCTAGACATTGCCCCGCAATATGGCCACTTTTGACCGCGTGCAAAATGCCATCCCCAAACAAGGGATTGACCAAGCCTGCAGCATCGCCTACTAAGAGGATCCGTCCTTCATGCAGGGGTTCCTTCCCAGACCAAGTCGGCAAAGGATGACCATGGAAGCGTAATTGCGATCGATCGTAGGCCACCCCCACCGCCGTCAAATAGTCACAAATCGACTGTTGCAGTTCTGCTCGTACCGTTGGGTCTTTGCGGGGATCCAACTTCCCAGGACGAAACAAACCCGCTCCAACGTTGAGGTGATCGCCCTTCGGAAAAATCCAAGCATAGCCCTGCTTCACTGCACCATACTCCAGATGCACCACCTCAGGCCGTAGATCAACATGTCCCAGTCCCCGCTGCCAATCATGGGGATGCTCCACTTCCAGCGCGATCGCGATCGCCCGTTTTCGGCGCAGTTGAGTGGATTTCACCACTACCCCATTGGCCCCATCGGCTCCAATCACATAACGGGCCTTGGCTGTAAACTCTGCTCCGGTTTTGATCCCCTGCGCTTGCACCACCACACCATCCGCCTCGGGAATCACCGATCGTACCGCCACGCCATCCCGCAGTTCTGCCCCAGCCCGAACCGCCCGTTGCGCCAACGCTTGGTCGAAAATCGATCGCTGCACCATCCAGAGGGACAATTTCTGCGACACCCCATCTGGATTGATGGCTCCCAAATAGGGATCATCAAAGTTCCAGGTATGGCGCATATGGGTGACATTCGACTCCACAAACGCTTCCGGTGCCAAGTCCCACAAAAATTGTTGGAGCGTCATGGGCATCCCGCCACCACAGGTTTTATGACGCGGCAAGAATTGCTTTTCTAGGAGAGCCACCTTAAGGCCCGATCGAGCCGCTTCCGCCGCCGCCATCGCCCCCGCAGGCCCCGCCCCACACACCACCACATCATAAGTTTGCATCTTCACTTCCATCCAATCGTCTAGGGAGTCTAGGAAATCTAGATAGTCTAGGCATCTAGGGAATCTAGATAGTCTATTGCCTTCAGCAGTCTAACTTAGGCCATTCTGCATTGGAAATAGTTGGATCCTAGTCACAACCACTCTGCCTCCCCAGGACGATCGGATTGCAACAACCTGAAATTAAATATCTCCCAAGGAATTGACAGCAAATTGGCGCGTAAATTCAAGCAATTCACGAATTTTTCAGGCATTTTGCAACAGTTTTTGGAGACCCTGCTGCTGCCATTCTCCCCCTTGCATTGCCAATCCGACCATATAAGTATCCAGCATCCTCACGATGACTACGGAGTAATCTTCCTCCGATAGCTGACTACCGAGTTCATAGGCTTGATCTTTTCTATGGAGCGGAAATATTTGTAACTTCACGAATATTTCACCCTGACAATTCACTCCGTCATGGACGCGATCGTCCAACCAGAATTGAAAAAAAATACAATCCGAACCATTTGCTAATCTCAAAGCCATGATGAATGTGAACCGTCTAAAGTCTGTATAAAATGTAACAACCTCTTCTTTAGCCCAACAGAAAAAACACAAGACCTCTCAAGCATTGTTTGAACAGAACTATCTTTGCCTAAAGCCCGAGAGACGTCTCTAGCCCCAATCCTAAGAACCTTAACTCCAAGATATAGACAAAGTTTTCCCTTTGTCACCATCAAAGCAACTAGATTAACTTAGATATTGCTCAGGCTTTACAAAAATCACAAAGTTACTTTTGCACTTAGACAGTTTTAAAGGCAGTATGAAATCTGGATTCCACCTGCTCCCTACTTAAGAATATTCCTCCTCTTAATTTACAGATTCTTGTTGCGGGAATAGATAAATTCACTGATGCGAACCGCCACTCCCTCGAAAACATCCCCATTGAAACATCCCAGATCTAAACCATTCACGCCCCTGGAATGTAGCCCTTCATCCCTAGATCTCTCCATAAAGACGGGTGATTAGTGATCACAACAAGATATATTTTTCTCAAAAGTTTTATTAGCTAGTATCTGACAGCCCTTTACTTGAACCATGAACCTAGTAGACCTTGACAGCACAGACTTTAGGTCTTACATCCGTTCATTCCAGTGATGCAGTCTGCTGTATAGACTCTCAAGGTTGATTAAACCTTACGCATTTCTTACAATCATTCGAAGAATCTTAGTGTTTTTCTAAAAAGTCAACTTCTCTTTCCATTTATAATAGTCATTACTTACTTAATAATTCATTCAGAAGTCAGTAGAGAGGTGATTCTAGTAGCAATTCACTACAACTTTCAAATAATTAAAAACCTGTTGCATTCGATTTTCCTGATTTTTGATTCAGACTGAATTACGTCTTTATCCGACACTTTCACTCTAGTCAGTCTCTCTAAAAATCATCAACAGAGATTATATAGTTATATGGATGGTGTATGTGCATTCTACAAGTTAATCGCTTCTTAAATATAGATTCCGCAATTTAAGACTCTTAAACTGTGCGGCTCGTCAGGTGATTGTGTTATGCCTTGTGATGCAGGGTTGATTGGTGAAAATTGATCGGTGAAAATCGAGTAATGCTCAATCAATGTGATTCCTCAAGTTTTATTGATTAATTTCGCTGAGATGCTCAGCTTGCTTCTGTTTGACAGGGTGGGCACTAAAGTCTCAACCGGTTGAAGACAGTATCATCAAAAGGGGGTGGAGTAGTTATGCGGATTATGGTGATTGAAGACGAAGAGGATGTTCGATCGAATATCGTAGAAATTCTTGACTCCGGTGGCTTTGAACCGATCGACGCCAGCAATGGTGCTACGGGACTGCAAATGATCCGCCAGTATCATCCAGACTTAGTTTTGTGTGACATCAAAATGAGTAATGGTGATGGCTATGCAGTTTTGCAGGAACTGCGTCGTGATCCGACAACCGCTGCCATTCCCTTTGTCTTCTTGAGTGCCAAAACCGATCGCTCTGATGTGCGCCACGGTATGAATCTAGGTGCAGATGACTACCTCACTAAACCATTTCGGCGCGTTGAGCTCTTAGAAGCAATCACCGCAAGACTGAAGAAACATCAATCTTGTAGCCAACCCCCAGCAGTGGCCTTGCCCCCCTGCGACACCTCTGATACCGCCACGTCTGAGACGGCTGCCTCTGAGACTGCTGCATCTGAGTCCGCCGCTTCCGCAACCCAGGATTGGGTCAGCGCCGTCAGCCATGACCTACGCGCACCGTTAACGACGATCCGCATGGCCCTGCGGATGATGGAAATGATTCCCGATCGCTGGCGGCAGTATCTTAACGTAGCGCAATTAGCCTGTGAACAAGGCGATCACTTAATTGAACAGTTGTTGGATCAATACGTTGCAAGCACTGCCGAGGTAGATCTATCTACCACAATTTTGGATTTACGACCTTGGGTGCAACAGCGAGTAGCAGCCTTTGAAGTCCAAGCTCAAGTGAATCAGCAGATCCTGACCTTTGAGCTCCCTCCCTCCCTTGAGCATATTGACATCAATGAGATTACGCTCCATCGGGTGTTGGTGGAACTGCTGCACAATGCCTGCAAATATACTCCATCGGGAGGGAGCATTCGTCTCAAGCTAGAGATTCCCCAAACTACACCATCTAGTCTCCGAATCACGCTGAAAAACTCCGCCGAAATTCCAGCAGCTGACTTGACCAAAATCTTCGATCGTTTTTACCGCGCGACCCCTTCCCTCATAGGCTTTCCCAAATCCCACAGCGGTTCACCGCCTAAAGGCTCAGGACTAGGACTAGCCCTAGTGCAATCTCTAGTCAAACAAGCCAATGGAGAAATTTCGGTACAAAGTAGCCAAGGCTGGACAACTTTTTACGTCAGTTTACCTTGCACCATTGTGGCAAACCCATAAACCCTGCACAATATACGATAGCGATATAGGATATCTGCCGAGGATATCTACGCAATGATCTTTGCCCATCCTCAGTCAGCCCTGAACAATCCCCCCCTTAACGCAATTGTCTCTCCCCTATGATGCAAGACGAGGCCAGGGTTATCTCCCGACTATCCCCTCCATCGCAGAATTCATTGCAGATGAGTGAAGCCCGATATAAAGCCTTAGTCAATACCTTAGTCCATCATAGTTCTGATTTAGTTGGGTGCTGCCTCCAGGATGGAAGCCTAACTTTTGTCAATGCCGCTTTCTGTGACTTTTTGCAAACCCCACAGGAAGCAGCGATTGGCAATAACTTATTACACCTTTTACAGCAACCGGCCAACTATCCCACCTTAGCGGAACAGTTGCAAATTCTTTTGGCTCAGGTGGGGCCTCAGTGTTGGGTCGTAGAAGCAGAATGGACACCTCTCGAACCCCCAGATTCTGAAAGATTCCGTGCCCATTTGCCCCAATGGCAGGGGTTGAAATCACAGCATTCATGGCGTTGGACTTTACAAGCCATTGCGGACAATTTAGGCAACATCGCAGAAATTCAGATTGTGGGGCGTCCTATTTTGACCCCATGCCCTCATCCTACAGGATTAGCCCAGGCGCAAATTCTTCACTTTGTGCAGAGTATGACGGATGGCGTCCTCATGCTCGATCGCCAGTGGCGTTTAACCTACCTTAACCCAGAAGCCGCAAGGATTTTACGTCAACCTGCTGCTGTCGTGATGGGACAGGTGTTGTGGGAAGCCTGTCCTACATTAGACCAGTTGCCTGTCGGCAATTGTTTGCGACGGGCAATGGAAATGAGTACACCTCAGGAAGGCATTGAGTACTCAATTGACGATCGTTGCTATACGGTACAAGCTTATCCGTCCGAAATCGGATTGTCTGTCTGCTTCCGCAATATGACAGACATGGCTAAAACTGTACAAGCCAGGAACCAAGCAGAAGCGGGTTTACGAGAAAGTGAAGAACGGTTTCGCCAATTGGCAGAAAATATCCAACAACTCTTTTGGATGTATTCCGTTGAAGACAAGCGGTTAATCTATATGAGTCCCGCCTGTGAGTCGGTGCTAGGGGAAACCAGTGAAGCCTGTTACCGCAAGCAGTGGCATGATTGGTTGGAGAGTGTAACATTACCCGATCGGGCAGCAGTGCTCCAAGCCAGTAAACAATCCCGCAGAGGTCAGATCACGGAAGTTGTTTGCCGGATCCTGCGTCCCGATGGAAGCGAGCGAGATTTACTCACCCGAGCCTTTCCCGTCCGGAATGCAGCAGGTAAGGTCTATCGAGTCGCGGGAATTGCAGAGGATATTACCGATCGGCAAAAACAGGAAAGCTGGCTGCGGCTGTTGGAATCTGTGATTGTCAATGCCAACGACGCGGTCGTGATTACCGAGGCCGAACCCGTGCAACTCCCCGGCCCCCACATCATCTATGTCAACCGTGCCTTTACCCGCATGATGGGCTACGAACCCGAGGATGTCATTGGTAAAACACCCCGCATTCTCCAAGGCCCCAAAACCGATCTCCACACCTTAGAACATATTCGATCGGCTTTACGCCAATGGAAATCGGTCTTGGTGGAAGTCGTTAACTATCGCAAGGATGGATCGGAAATTTGGGTAGAGTTGAGCATTTTTCCCGTTGCCGATCAAACTGGTCGTTACCACTACTGGGTGGGGATCCAACGGGATATCACCGAGCGGAAACGGGCGGAAACAGATATGAGGATCGCCCTGGTCAAAGAGCGAGAACTCAGTGAATTAAAATCTCGCTTTGTCTCTACCACCTCCCACGAATTTCGTACCCCCTTAAGTACCATTCTCTCATCAGCGGATTTACTGGAATACTATGCTGCCGATGGGTCGCCTAAAAAACAACTGGAGCACATCAACCGAATTCAGAATGCTGCCCTCAATATGAATCATTTGCTCAACGACATTTTGATTATTGAACGGGCAGAAGCGAAAAAACTGAAATTTGATCCGATCGAACTCGAACTCCGGAGTTTCTGCCAAACCCTGATTGAAGAAGCTCAACTGAACGATCGGCATCAACACCCCATCCAGTTTTTCCTCACCCCAGACACGGCCACGCTGCCTGCCTACATGGATGAGCGGCTGCTCGGCCAAATTATCAACAATCTACTTTCCAATGCGATTAAGTATGCCTTGCCCGCTAAAGGAATTACAGTTAACCTCAGCTGGACAGCCAGCCAGGTAATGTTACGCATACAGGATGAAGGCATTGGGATTCCCCTAGAAGATCAAGCACGTCTCTTTGAACCCTTCCATCGAGGAACCAATGTAGGATCCATTTCAGGGAATGGCTTAGGGCTCGCGATCGTCAAGCAGTCCGTGGAAATTCACCGAGGCCAGATTCAAATCCATAGCCAAGTCAACGTGGGCACAACGATTCAAGTCACCTTGCCGCGCTTTGCCCCCCGATCGTCGCCCTAGAGGACTGGCTTGCCGTTAGGGAAACTCATGGATATAGGGAAACTCATGGATCGCTAGGATTAGCTGACTTGACGCTCTAGTACAGCTTCCATGGAACTGGTCATGTAATGTCCGGATAGAATCCCACTGGACATGTAGTACTGGGTGTCCCCAAACCGATACATTGTTTCAAAGCCACTGCGCCGCTGCTTGTCTCCGATCGCGCGGTAGTGCTGCACAATCGACTCCGGAGCCAGCCAACCTTCGCCTTCGACGTGTCCCATATCGCTGTGTTGCAACACAAAAGTGTAGCGACGATCGCCCATGTCGAAGCGGCCTCGATATTGAAAATCGATGGGTTCACGATCGCTATCTACAAAGATCAGTCTCATCACCATGTTGAACCACTCATCTCGGCTCCAACTGACAAGAACCTTTCCTTTAACTGTAATGGGCACGCCATTCCGCTCTGTCCAGCTCCCCTGCAACAGCCAGACCCCAGGCTCCATAAGAAATGTGTGGTTCACAATGACAAATTTGCTATAAGGATGAATTGATCTCCCAATGGGAACCTATGCTATCACGCAAATTTTCTCAGTAACTTGGTGAATTTCCCCTAAAAGCACAGGTTGCTTGGCTCCTGTCACCTCCGGAAGATTACCAGGAAGTTTCAGGATATGCCAGTAGGCTAGCACAGCAAAGGCGATCGCTTCTTTGGCGTCACCATTCAGGCCCACGTCATCGGTGGTCTTGACCTGACTCTCCGGTAGGTGTGCTTGAATACAAGCCTTGAGGTAAGCATTCCGGCTGCCGCCGCCACACAGTAAAACTTCCTGGGGAACCTTGGGCAGAAATGTCCGGTAATTCAAGGTGATCGAGGCAGCAGTCAGCTCCGTCAAACTAGCGAGAAAGTCGGCATCGGATAGGTTGGCGACCTTAGCATCAGCCCAACATTGCTGGAGATAATCGGGGCCAAACAGTTCTCGACCCGTGGATTTGGGGGGTGGCTCCTGGAAAAACGGATGGGTGAGCCAGCGATCAACCAGTTCCCGGCAAGGCGTGCCCTGGGCTGCCCAAGCCCCGTTGCGATCGTAGGTTTGCTGGCCTTGGGAAAGCTGCGTTACCGCTAAGTCAATTAACACGTTCGCAGGCCCCGTATCCCAACCCCGCAATTGTAGGTTCGGATCCTGCAATTTTGACTGCACCGAGGGCAAATAGGTCAGATTACCAATGCCCCCCAGGTTTTGTACCACGCGATCGTAGGTGGAATGAGTTAGCAGCGCCGCATCCACGGGGGGAACGACGGGCGCACCTTGGCCCCCCACGGCAATGTCCGCTGCCCGAAAGTTGCTGACTGTTGGGACTCCGGTTTGCTGGGCAATCCATTCACCCCGACCCAGTTGGAGACTGTAGCCCATTCGATCGGGGGTGGGCGGGCGATGAAAGACCGTTTGGCCATGGGAGCCAATCAGTTGGGCGGGGGGCTGATCTTGGTTAATGGCGATCGCCGCTTCGGCAAAACAGGTCGCGATCGCATCGTCCAGTTCCGCCAGTTCCGCCATGGATAGGGGCGACCCAGCACAGACGGCCAAGATACGATCGCGCAATTCCGCCGGATAGGGATAGGTGGCAAAGGCCAGCAGTTCCGCTTGCAGGTCATCCCGTTGGCCAGACAAGTTGACCAATGCCGCATCAATCCCATCCACCGATGTTCCACTGATCAACCCAATGACTCGCATGGTTCCCCCCTCTGCTCAATCCCTAAAAATTGCCATGGTTTGCGTTGGCCGCTTGTAAGCGATCGCAAACTTCAGCCACCGGAATGGATCCCAGTTCGCCCGCTGCCCGAGTTCGAATACTCAAGGCGTTGGATTCCACTTCCTTGGCTCCCACCACCGCCATGACGGGGATTTTCTCCTTCTCGGCATTGCGGATGAGTTTACCCAGGCGATCGCCACTGAGATCAACCTCCGCCCGGATGCCCAACGCCTGCATCTTCGCCACGGTTTCCTTGGCAAAGGGAACAAAATCATCGCCCACGGGGAGCAGACGGATTTGCACCGGAGCCAACCAGGTGGGGAAATCCCCCGCGTATTCCTCGATCAGAATCCCAATCAAGCGTTCCAGGGAACCAAAGGGAGCCCGGTGCAGCATCACAGGCCGTTTGCGCGTCCCGTCTTCCGCAACGTATTCCAAGTCGAACCGCTCCGGCAAGTTGTAGTCCACCTGCACGGTGCCCAGTTGCCATTCCCGCTCGAGGGCATCCTGGAAAATAAAGTCGAGTTTGGGGCCATAGAAGGCCGCTTCCCCAATGCCCTCAAAGTGCTCCATGCCCAGTTTTTCCACGGCGTTACGAATGGCGGCCTGGGCTTTTTCCCAAGCATCATCGGAACCGATATATTTCCCTGGATTTTCCGGATCCCGGAAGCTGAGACGGGCTTTAAAATTCTTGAGTTGCAAACTCTTAAATACACTCAAAATCAAGTCCACAACATTCATGAACTCATCGTTGAGTTGCTCCGGCGTCACAAACAGGTGGGAATCATCCACGGTAAAGCCACGCACCCGTGTTAGGCCACCCAGTTCCCCCGATTGCTCGTAGCGATATACCGTTCCAAATTCCGCTAACCGCATGGGCAGTTCGCGATAGGAACGCAATTCACTCTTGTAGATCTGAATGTGGAAGGGACAGTTCATCGGCTTCATCACAAAACCGATTTCTTTGTCCTTCTCTTCTTCGTTGTCCGCCATCATCGGGAACATGTCTTCTTTGTATTTCTGCCAATGTCCCGAAATTTTGAACAAATCGACACGGGCAATGTGGGGCGTAACGACGGGAAGATAGCCGCGCTTGGTTTGTTCCTGTTTGAGGTAGTCTTCCAAAATCGATCGCAGCAACGTTCCCTTGGGCGTCCACAGGGGTAAACCGGGGCCAACGGGATCGGCAAAGATAAACAAGCCCAGCTCTTTCCCTAATTTCCGGTGATCGCGTTTTTGGGCTTCTTCTTTACGACGTTTGTATTCGTCCAATTGCTCGGGGGATTGCCAAGCGGTGCCGTAGATCCGTTGCAATTGGGCCTTGTTCTCATCTCCGCGCCAGTAGGCTCCGGCAACGCTTTCCAGTTCGATCGCCTTGGGATCCAATTCGCTAGTATTTTCCACATGGGGCCCCGCGCAGAGATCCCACCACTGATCGCCCAAGTGATAGAGCGTAATGGGTTCGGTTTTGATGTCCGCCAGAATTTCCAGTTTGTAGGGTTCACCAAGGGCTTTGATGCGTTGTTCGGCCTCTTCCCGGCTGACTTCTTCGCGCACCACGGGCAGTTTTTTATTGATGATTTTAATCATCTCTTTTTTGATCGCCTTAAGATCCTTATCGGTAAAGGGTTCTGGGCTATCAAAGTCGTAGTAGAAGCCATTCTCAATCCAAGGCCCGATCGTTACTTGGGCTTTGGGAAAGAGCTTTTGTACTGCCATGGCCATCACATGGGACGTGGTGTGGCGAATTTTTTTGAGATCTTCCGACTCGCTGGTTTTGGGGAGATGAATTTTTTCTTCGGACATGTGTTCTTCGGACATGATGTGACTCCAAGTACGGAAGGCCAAGGGTTGGCCTAGGGATGGGGAAAAACGCTAAAAATTGGGGACTCGTTACCGTCCCACAGTAGTTCGGGTTCCCCGATCGCGAATGGCATTCCAGTTTTGGAGGTTCCGAAAATCCATAATTGCTGTTGTCTGTAATTTTGACGATACGACTGCCAAAGCACTAGTCTAACGTATCCGATCGCCCCTGGACGGACTCTTTCCAGGGATATGGTGGGGATATGGTCGCCTAGCAAACATCCTAGGGTTAGGAGAGTCAAAACTAGGCACGGAAGAGCCCAGCGAAAAGCCTGATCCAACCGACTAAATCTCATCATTTAGAAATGGATCGAGTTCCGGTACTTCCACCCATTGGTGCATTTCATTAGATTGGTGGCAACAATCCATAATCAGTTGGGAGTAGACCCCTTCTCGCAGGGAGGGCGCGATCGCGGTTTGCTGATCGATGCTGTTCACCCATTCGTTTACGACGCGCACGATCGGGGCAATGCGGCCATCATCAAATACGCGGGGAAAGGCGAGACGATCGGGTACCGGAAGTTCAGCTAAGGGTTGGCCTGACTGACTGCCCCAGACCTGGAAGCCGTGGACATAATCCTTCTGGTTACTACTGCCCACCACTAGCGTGCCACGATCGCCGTAGACCTCCAGAAAATGGCCTCGGCCTTGCATCGTGACGGAACTGAGGCAGACTTGAATGGGCGTGCCGTCCAACAGTTCTAAGGTGATGTTGCTGGTGTCGTCAGCGGTGACGGGTTTGAGTTCGCCCGTTGCCGGATCGGTGCGCTCCACAATGGAGGTGCTGAGGCGAGCCGAGACACCCCGAACCGCTCCAAACAGCCAAGTGAGATAGTCAAAGGCATGGGATCCGATCGCGCCCAAGACGCCCCCACCCTGTTCCTTTTGGGCATACCAGTTCCAAGGGCGGGAGGCATCGGCGCGGCTAGACACGAGCCAATCGACTTTGATGTAGCGGGGTTGACCCACATAGCCCTGCTGAATCAGTTCCGCAAAAAATTGCCAAGCGGGAATGTAGCGGAACTCGAAGTTCATCGTGGCAGCAAGAGCGTTTTCGGTAGCTAAATGGTAAAGTTCCCGGGCTTCGATCGCATTCAGGGCCGTCGGTTTTTCCAACAGAATATGTTTCCCTGCCGTTAGGGCTGCCTTGGCAAGCTCGTAATGCAAAAAGGGTGGGGTGGAAATGCTGACCGCTTGCACTTCAGGAATCGCTAGGATTTCGTCGATCGTCGTGCAAGCGTGGGGAATCTGGTGGGCTTGGGCGATCGCTTGGGCTTTTGCTGGATCCCGATGGTAGACCGCTACGACTTGGGTGCGATGGTGGGTTTGCAGGGCGGGCAAGTGCACCTTTTGGCCAAATCCAGTGCCCACGAGGGCCACACCGATCGTTGATGATTCCATTCCAGAGCCAGCCGCCATAACTTTTCCCACAACCTTTCCCAAAAAACCCTTCCCATTTTACCGGAGGCGGGGGATAGCTCCATGGCAACTCGTCAGGATTACTGCAATGGGTGTTGCAATGGGGCTGGCAATGGGGATGCGACCAGAAATTTTGCCTTGAATAAATAGTACTAATGTATTGACAAGTTTTATCGGATCAACTAACGTACTAGTGTACTATTTGGGTCGAGATGAATGCAACTGGGGACACCCAATCCCTAGAACCCTGGAGACACCCTGGAGAGACCATTTACCAGCACAACTGACCAGCACAACCAGTGGAGCCCTGAATCCACTGGAGTACCCAAGAAGGAGAATCCCATGACGGCGACCTCAACACGTCCCCCTCGCGCCAAAAAGGAAACCCCCCCGGTCATCGCCCCCCCCGTTACCAAAACCCTGGCTTTGGATGCGGGCAACTACGAATTGAAGTATTGGGATGGAACCGGCAATCCTAGGGCCATTCGATCGATGCGCTTTCAATTACCCAAGGGGCGGGATCCCGTGCGCTATTCCGACAGTTCACCGTTGGTCGAGCTATCCAATGGCCTGCGCTTTCACTTTGGTACCCAAGCGTATAAATATCGCCGTCAACAACAAACGGTGATTGAAAATAAGGTGGATCTGGCTAAGTTGCACCTCTATGCCTGTGTGGAACCAGGGGCGATCGTCGATGATGTTTGCCAGATGTCCTTAAACCTGTTTGTGTCTACCCCGGAACCGGAGAAAAACCGCGATGCCATTAAGTCTCAGCTCTTAGGGTTACACGATTTTAAACGCAATGAGATTCAGTTCCAAATCACGGTAGAGAAAGTTGAAGTGGAACGGGAAGGCTTAGGTTCCTATCGCTGCGCTCAACGGATGGGAATCATTCATGAGACAGGTTATACGATCGTGATTGACATCGGTGGCGGTACCTGGCTCAGTCGCTTAATTGATGCTGAGGGTGAAGTGATTGATGAAAATGTTATGGATCGGGGTGGAGCCTACGAACTGGCTACAGCAATTAGTTTTGACAAGCGGTTAACTAATATTCTGGGAACCACAGCAGATCCCGGTGTGATCATGGATGGATTTCGCCATGACCACGTCTATGCTGATACTGGACAGTCTTGGAAGGAATGGTTAGAGGAATACTTAGATCCTTGGTATAAGAACATTTTTCGCACGGTGAAATCGCAATATACGCCTTTTATGCCGCGCGTCACTCGATTTTTGATCACAGGCGGCAGTTCCCATTTGATCGCCGATCGGTTGCAGGGCTTTAAACTCTTTGCGGTAATGCCGGAACCCCAATTTGCCAATGTTCGTGGTTTATTTCCTGGAGATACTCAACTATGCATGACAACAAATTGAGACTCAGTGCCGATGTGTTGGAAAAAGCTGAGCAAATTGCAGAGGAATGGGGCTTGAAAAATGCTCGGGCGGCGGTGGAAGCGGTCTTTCGCAAATATGCCGACGAGTATCTCTATGGACGGCAACAGCCTGCTTATGGACAACCCAATCCTAGCCAGTCCCCCTATCACTCCTTGCAAAACCTGCCCCAAGTTTCGATGCCGGCCTATCCGTCCCCAGCCTCAACGTTAGTTTCTTCATCTAAGTTAGCGCCAGCAACTTGTGAAGCGGTTGATGAATTGGATGGCTTGTTGAGTTTGTAAGCTTGCTGAGTGGGTTGTGTGATTGAAGGAATCGAGAATGAATCGCGATCGCGCAATTTTGCTGCAACTCAGGCCCAGCGCGCGATCGACTTAATCATCACGATCGCTCAAAAGATTCACTGAGAAATACTATCCCCTGCTCACCCGTCTACCCACCCACCTACCCATTCACTGAGAATTTTATTTATACGCTATTCCCTAATCACCCTGGGGGATTTCGTTCCAGAGGGATGTCTGTTCTCGTAGGCTTACGAAATCTCCATTCCCCAAAATTAAGTGATCGAGCAATGGAATGCTGAGAATCTGGGCAGCTTTCAATAGTTGCCGCGTCAGGGAAATGTCCTCTGGACTCGGTTCTAGACTTCCAGAAGGATGGTTATGGGCGATGATCAGCCGAGTCGCTCCTTGCTTAATGACTTCGCGGAAAATTTCCCGAGGATGGGCAAGGGTTTCCGTGGCCGTCCCGATCGTGACGACTTGGGTTCCCAGCAAGCGATTTTTCACATCCAGCAACAGCACCGCAAAGTGTTCTTGACTCTGCCACATCAACTGATGGCTCAGGGCGGCGGCGGCCACAGCGGGATCATCAATTAACGTTTTCTCCGGTGGACGGGCTTGGTAGACCCGCTTGCCAAGTTCGATCGCGGCGAGGATGGTGGTTGCTTTGGCAGGGCCAACGCCGTGGATTTGGGTGAGTTCTTGGATATTGACTTGGCGCAGGACGCTAAGGGGATCCTGTTGATGCTGACTCAGTTCCTGCAAAATCAAATGCCCCAGTCCCACGGCTGACAACTTTCCGGCTCCCTGTCCGGTACCGAGCAAAATGGCTATTAATTCCGCCGTGGCCAACACTTGGGAGCCGTGGGCCATCAAGCGTTCCCGAGGGCGCTCCGTGGCGGGCATGTCAGTAATGCGTAGGGAATAGGTCATGGAGATGCAGGTCGATCGCGCTGCTTCTAGTAATCCCCAAGCGATTTTTTGCGTATCAGTTTTAGAAAATTAGACTGTTGTCAAATTTGCAGCACTTTTAGTCCGATTAGCTAGTCCAATTAGCTGCTCAAACCAACAAAACAACGCCCTGAAAGCTCACAACAAGTCTAATGTTTCTATACTTTTTCCTGCTTTACATATGATCTAGCCCAACAATACCGAACTGGGTCTTTGTTGAGAAGATAATGGACTACTTCTCTACGTTGATCCTTATCTTTTGTCATTCTGACAATTCTTTCAATCACATCATCTATATCATTAGCTCCACGTTCAGCAGCCATCTCAAACCATTCATCACCTTGCAAATATTCGCATCGATCGTAAGAAATTGCTCCCATTAAAGTATAGGGTTGATGACTTTGAGGCTGGCAATCCATTGCTTGAGCGGCACAGTCTTCTGCTTCGTCCAACCGACCTAGATCTCGAAATGATGCACCCCTTGTTACTAATAAAGCTGATTTCAGATCAGATTCTTGAACTTTATTCCAGTTAATCTGCTCTGTCACTCTAAGTGCATGTTCAGGTTCATCTGCTTTACGCCAGTTACTACTTGCACTAGGTAAGTTCCATCGGTTACCAGTTCGCTGATATTCTTTTTCATAGAATATTGCTTCGAGCCTATAGTAAGCAGTTGCTATTTTTCCATGTCGAGAAAGATAACCATCTTCAATCAGCTGGATGACTTGTTTGGGATCTAGTCGTTCCTCTCGCTCAAGCTTGAGCATAATTTCATAAAATGGATCAACTGCTAATTGCCCAACAATCTGATATTTTGCTTTCAGTATCTTCAGGTGGGTTGCTTTAGCAATTTCTGCTGTCTCAAGTAGTTCTTCATTAATTAGCCACTGAATATCATCCTCAGTGACTACAGAAGCTATGTTTTTCAGAATCAGGAATAATGGACTAGAAGGATCAGAGCTTTGATATTGAGTTGCCTGATATTCCTTCTTCAGTTTTCTGAAAAGTTTGACATTTTTCCGTCTTCGATAGTTTTCAACTATCTGAGTGAGCTTCTGTTGTTCAAGCCACTCGCATTCGTTCTCATCAAGCTCTTGTTTTTCCTTGATTTTCTTTAAAATAGTAAAGAGAGGACTAGAAATGGATGTATCCGGGAAAGAAGCAACACCATATGTTACTTTCAAGTCTGAGAACTCAACTGCAGCTTTCCTCTGTTCCTCCTGTTGCCAATGAATCTGTAGTGTAGCCTTAAAGCCATGCATCAACAGCCAGTCAATATCGCTGCTAGATAATGCTTCTCTTGCGTCAAGTTTTTTTAGAATTGAGTAGAGAGGTTCTTCAGGAAAACAGTTGCGATACTTAGTTGCCTGATAGGTGGTTTTTAGTTTTGAAAAATTTAACATCTCTTGAATCAAACAAGTTGTCTCTACCAAGCCGTAACTATTGAGACACTCAAATTCTGATTCTGTGAGTTCTCCTCCAGACTTCACCTTCCATAGAATTGAATAGAGTGGACTCATGACTGGCAGATCCAAGTGTTCTGGAATCTTGTATTTAGATCGCAGGTTCAGCAACTCAACTTCTAATCTTTGAAAGTCCTCTGACTGATATTGTTGTAAGGAAATCATTTCAATAGTCTTGAAAAGAGAGTTCTGTTTCAACCATTGAAACTCTAAGCTTGCGATCTGAATACCTAGTTCAGCTTTTCGCAGGATTAGATAGAGAAAATCATCACAGCTCGTTTTTTTGCCCTGATCTACTTGATATTTCTCTCTGAGTACCGCCATGTGTCTTTTCCGTAGCTCACCACTATTCATAACCATGTAATATTGATCCGTAATCGACTAAAACTAGCTTACCCACTATGCAAGTAAACAGCTACAGTTTAAGTAACTATCCAAGTTAAGGGTTATTTTTTAAGACATTGAATAAACTGCTGTAGAGGGAAACGAACCGCTGATCGTCTAGAGGTTGATTATGATTCCAAGTAGCGACGACGCAGTATTGTTTCCCCGTCTTGGATTGAACTTTTGTCGTCAAGTTGAGAACACCCGATTCTGAACCGCCTTTGTAGGCTACCCGTTGCCAATCCCCAGCCTTGGCTATGCCAGGATTGATGCCCATTAAGGGTAAATTGGACACCCGATCGATCAACTGACACAATTCCTCTGCGCTGAAAAACCACTCGATATCTAGTGCTGTGGGTTTTGCATCTGCAAAGTCTGCAACATCGGGTAATGGCTGCTTGGCCAGTTCGGCTAAGATAGCGCGTTTTTGACTTAATGAACCTTTGCGATAGCGTTCTAGGAGCGATCGATTTTTTGGGCTTTTCAGTTGAAACAATTCGCGCGTCATTAAAAAGGGCTGATTGCGGGGTGCGATCGCTTCGATCTTTTCCCGGCCCACGTGATGAATTAAATGATCGGTTGCGGTGTTATCACTTTGGGAAATCATCAATGCCGCTAACGACTCCACCGTTAACCCAGTGCCATCCGGCCAAGTTTGCAGCATTCCCGAAGGCAAGCTTTTGTATTGCGCCTGTAAGGGAACTACACTGTGCCACGTCAATCTTTTCGCTTGAATTTGCGTTTGCAACTGATCCAAGACCGCCAGCTTAAAGGCAGAACCCACCGCGAGGGGTTGGGTGGGATTCAGGGCCGCCCGAGTGGTTTTGCCTTCTTGAACCAGGACGCTGACCTGTCCCGGTAGAGTTTTGAACTGCGCGATCGCTTCCTCTAAACTGGCGACAGTTTGCGTCGGTGCCCCAAATAGTAACCCTGCAATTTTGCCATCTGAGGTTAAGACAATTTTGGTGGGAATGCTACCCTTTTCCAATTGCACCGTAAAGTCCGATCGATCTCCTTGCACCGACTGTAATGGCCCTAATTGCTGTTTCAGTTGATCAACAATTTGCTGCACCTTGGCCAACGGAACTTCCTTGAGAAAGCCATCGGTGAACTGATTCGCCGCGATCGTGGAGCTGCGGAAAAGTTGTTCCAGCACAGTGGCGGGGGCGGGAGCTGCTTGGGCCATGGGTATTGACGGTAATGCGAGCGATGGCAATGCAATGGGAAGCTTGGGGGACAAGCTGGGCATCCAGCACAATGCACAGGTCAAGAGCACGAAGCGGTATCGCATAGGAATTACCCCGTGGGAAGTTGATACAAAACCCCTAAATACTCACGGTAGCCACAGATTTGCTGACCACGGACATCAAAGGAAATAGCGGCTTGATTGCTGTAGGGATGCCCCAGCATGGAACCCGTCGATCGGACTTCAAACACCACCGTTGCGCCATCGGGAGTGGTGCCGTGGGTCGTTCGCTCGATCGTCAACATCAAACCAGGGGCAAACACCTGGGAAACCCGCTGAAAAAATTCCGCAGCCCTAGCTTTGCCAACATTTTCTCCCTGAAAAGCACCGATCGGAAACCAGAAGGTAAAGTCCTCCGTCAGCAGCGCCAAAAAGCCTTGCCAGTCTCCCGTAGCTAACCCCTGGGAGAATTGTTGGAAAGCCATCTCAGCTACCGCGATCGGGGTTGGTGAATCAACCATGATCATTCAGTCCTAAACCGCAAATTTTGAATTGTCCTCCACCCAGTCCCCCCTTTTTAAGGGGGGCTAGCGATTATCTTGAAAGTCAAGTAGGTTGGGGCAGAACTTGCCCTGGATTAGCTATGGCCGCAGGGTTCCAGAAGGTTCCCTGCTTGACCATGGCATTGAGA
>NZ_JBLZFX010000073.1:0-30638 GCF_050753345.1 Alkalinema pantanalense CENA528
CGAAGCGAGCCGCAATGGATGACACGTTTATGCTCCAAGTCTTAGCCGCTGCGTTGCCCGACTCGGGTAAAGACTCCACCCCTAGTTGTCAATAGCGTTTGAGATGCGCTTACCCTGGTGAATCTATTAGGAGAAATCACAATTGTTTAAGAAATTGGTTGTCATACTAGGAGAACTATGAGCAGACCGTCATCATTTGAATTAATTGTTGACATATGCAGTTGACACATACAAAAATTCTACTTCAATACACATTTCTCAATCCGTACTGAAGTAGAGCCTAGTCAAAGTAGAATTTTGCTTAGCCAGCCACTATGCTACAGAAGTTGGCAAAAGCACACTCATTAATTGGGATGCAAAGAAAGCGACCCCCATTCCCAAAACCACAAAACCCGCTGAACGAAATGGAACTGTCGCTATCTCAGATTTCTGCGTCGGAATCGCTGTATGGCCAAGCCAAAAGGTTGTGATTGAGATCACTAACTGAATCACAGTAAACCCAGCTAAGTAAGCCAGTAATGGGGGTGTTGCCGCTCCAAAAATGGATTCTCCGTAGGCATAGCCATGAAATAAGCCTGCGATCGCTGCTAGGATTGTTACAATTTCCGGTCTTGGGAGACTTCTTCATCACCAGCAACGCCCCAAAGAGAACAATTGAGCCGGAGACAAAGAGTTCCACACCAGGGACACTGAATTTAGCACGATGGGCACCTGTTCCCAACATAGCGGCTAGAACAAAGGCGATGGGAATCCAATCCCCCTGTCCTTGGCCACAGAATTCACTGGGGTGTCGGGGCGTAGAGGGCAGGTGGAACGGCGGTTTTTCTGACGTCATGCCAGAGCAAACTGCCTTGAGAGGAGACGTGCCCCGCTCGGGGTGGCTGCGCTACGACGATCGATCGGCACCCCGAATTCATCGAACTGACGTTAATAATGAGGTCAGCAGTGATACTCATCCGGGTTACAAAATTCTAGGCTTTGACACTCCCCGCTCTAAAGAGACGGAGATTCTTGGTTCAACCAGTTAGCTTGTCTAGATCCGTTGCCGAATCGAGATAGCGGCTAGTCTGTCCCCAAGCGTAGCTTCCGGTATGCCCTACCGTAGTGAGTCCTTTAGCCAAGATATTCAGCGCTGCGTTGTGGTCACGGTCTAAAACGGTTCCGCAATG
Organism: Alkalinema pantanalense CENA528; assembly: GCF_050753345.1. Lineage (NCBI taxonomy): Bacteria > Bacillati > Cyanobacteriota > Cyanophyceae > Leptolyngbyales > Leptolyngbyaceae > Alkalinema > Alkalinema pantanalense. The sequence goes on from NZ_JBLZFX010000073.1 coordinate 1,170, forward strand.
TGGGCATTGATGCGTCCTTTGGCTCAATGCTTTTTTCACTTCCTGCCCACAGTTTGAGCAATTTTGAGACGTATATTGAGGCGGAACGGCTACCGTCGCCTTGCCAAATATTTTCCCAAAATACTCTAACCATTCTCGGAACAATGACCAGCTTGCATCACTGATGGACTTGGCTAATTTGCGATGCTTCACCATGTTCCGCACTTGCAGATCCTCATAGACAATCAGATCGCTAGACTGAACGACGCACTTTGCCAGCTTCACGGCAAAGTCTTTACGCTGTCTACTCACCTTCAAGTGCTTTCGGGCTAATTTCTGCTTGGCTTTTTTGTAGTTTACAGATTGAGCTTGCCCTTTGCGGAACTTCTTCGATACCCGTTTCTGAAGCCGCTTCAATGCCTTCTCAGACTTTCTCAAATAGCGAGGGTTTTCGATTTGATTCCCCTGGGAATCGGTGTAGAAGTGGTTCAGTCCAACATCTAATCCGATAGCAGTTTGACTGGGTGTTATAGTCTCAGTCCGATCTACATCAATGCAGAATTGAACATAATAACCGTCCGCCCGTCGCACTAATCGCACGCGCTTGATCTGGTCAATCTGGTAGAAATTCAGATCTCGCGTTCCGACTAATTTGAGTCTGCCAATCTTGAAGCCATCAGTCAACGTGAGGTATTTCCGGTCTTCTGAAAGCTTCCATCCAGAGGTTTTGTATTCCACTGAATGACCGCGCTTCTTGAATTTCGGAAACCCTTTCTTGCCTTTGATTTGCTTCTTGCAGTTATCGAAGAATCGAGAAATGGCTGACCATGCCCTATCCGCACTGGCTTGTCTTGCCATTGAATTGAGCTTTCCAGCCCATTCAAAATCTTTGGCTAAAACTTTGCAATATGCCGATAGATCGTATTTGCCGATTTTCTCGTGATCCATCCAGTACCGAACACAGCTATTACGGATGAACAAAGCAGTGCGAATCGCCTCATCAATTAGCGAATACTGCTCTGTTTTCCCGTTCAGCTTTAGCTCAAGTACTAGCATGCTGAAGAATAAATCTTACGCTCTCTATTGTAGCGTAAATCGTGGGTGAATTAACTAGCGCGTTTTGGCGGAAGTGTTGGCTTGGGATTGACGTAGGCGGCTAAAGCCGCTCGTGTCGCTTTTCATCCCCCGACTGAAGTATGGGGGCTTTCAAGCTCCTGCTATTTTTGCGTAAAGTTCTGGGCTGCAAAACCGTAGTTGCCTGAGACATCACAAGCTTATGATTGCGGCATTGAATACAATTTTGGGGCAAAAAAGTAACGACAGTAAAGTTAGATCATGCTTGATCTAACGTACAGCTGCCATAATTCTCATCAGGTTGCCATGATTCTCTTACGGTAAAAGGGCAATTTACTCAGTACACAGGATCTACGACCACGCTAGTAGGCCGTTTCTTAAAAATTCATCAAAGATTCAAGGAGTTTTGCTCCAAATTATCCGGTTTCAAGCGAAACTACGGGAACAGACAAGTGTGTGGTTCCCCTCTGCTCTCGCTATTTTTTGTCTTCCCCCCTTCTTCTCAATCTCAATCTATGTACCTGACAATAGTTGCTTGGTGGAATGGGTCTCTGCTACCCATTTTGACAAGTTTTTGGCTGCTGATTGGAACTGTGCACGATCGCTTCAGCAATTCTTTTGTCCTGCAAACCACCAATCAGGACAGAGGCTCGATACATTCCAACATCCTTGTTGATGGAGCGATTTAGCCATGCAGTTCCGATCGAGTGACTTTGGACTTTGGGTCATGCTAGGACTGCTCAGTGCGGTTAGTAGCCCAGGTGCGATCGCTCAAACCGCTCCGATCGTCCCAGACAATACCTTACCGACGCCCTCCCAAGTTCAACAACAAAATCCCCTCTTGCAAATTACGGGCGGGACTCAACGGGGAGGTAACCTTTTCCATAGCTTTGAACGCTTTTCTATCCCCACAGGGCAGACGGCTATATTTGTGGTTGATCCAGCCCTGACCCAAAACATCATTACACGAGTCACTGGTAAACTGCCCTCTGCCATTGATGGAGTTCTGGGGACCCATGGTGGAGCCAACCTTTTTTTTCTCAACCCCAATGGGATTACCTTTGGGCAGAATGCGCGATTGGAGATCGGGGGTTCGTTTGTAGCCAGCACAGCCAACGGGTACCAATTTAGTGATGGGAGTGAGTTTAGTGCGACGAATCCCCAAGCACCTCCTTTATTAGCCGTTAACCTACCCTTGGGGCTGCAATTTGGCTCTACTCCTGGCAAAATTGTGCAGCAATCTCCTGCGTTAGCCGTTGCACCGGGTCAAACGCTAGCCTTAGTGGGCGGAGATGTACTAGTTCCAGGAGGGAATTTGTTCGCACCCAGTGGTCGGATCGAACTGGGGAGTGTTCAGGCTTCTGGACAAGTCACAATCAACTCTGATTCAGAGGGCTTGGTTCTGAGTTATCCCAATGTTTCCACTTTGGGTCAAATCCAGCTTTTAGACGGAGCCACCATCAATACTTCTGGCAATCCTTCCGGGGCAATTCAGATTCAGGGTCGATCGTTCCAAATGGCGAACAATGCTCGAATTCTGTCCTTTAATTTAGGAACTAGCGATGGGGGCGATCTGACCATTAACGCCAGTGATGCTATTGAAATTGTTGGCACTGGGAATCATGCTCAAACCTTGCAAGCACTTTCTACAGGAGCCTTGGATATTAGTAAGGCTAGTAATATTATCGCTACAATTTCGCTAAATTCTGGAGCGACGGGACGAATCATCCTGAATACAGGGAAATTAACTTTATTTAATGGAGCTTACATTACTAACATTACAGCAGGAATAGGACTACCAAGCAGCTTAACTATTAATGCATCAGATATCACCTTAGATCAAGGTCTGATTTCAAGTCTGACGGCTATTCATAGCCCCCGTGATAGTAGTTCTCTGACGATTAATACCGATCGCTTAACTTTACAGACAAATAGTTTTCTTTCAACAACAACACTGAATTCAGGTAGCAGTGGCAAATTAACCATTCATGCGCGCGATCGGGTGGATGTGGTGGGCAGTGATCTCATTCAATTTCCGTTGTCGGATGTGCCGGGAGTCACGACCAGTATTTCCACAACGGGTTTAGGGGGAGGGAAAGCGGGTGAGCTAGAAATTAACACCGAGCAGTTGACGTTACTCCAGGGGGCAAGACTGAGTACCAGCAGTACTAACCAATTGGAAGGTGGCAACCTGACTATCAATGCGACCGATAGAATTGTTTTAGATGGAATGTCGCCCGATCGTACTAGTCCCACAACGGTCACTGCTCGTTCTGCAAGTGGGAGAGGGGGGAACATAAACCTCAACAGTCGCCAACTGTTTGTAACCGATGGTGCAGTCGTGGCTACTTCCACCTCTGGTCAAGACCGATCTGGCAATATTAGTGTTAACAGTCAAGAGATGGTTGTGGTATCAGGTTCCGGCGGTGGACTGTTTACAAATACCACGTCCGAATCGGCCCAAGGAGGGACGATCTCAGTTACGACAGATAACTTTCGCGTGACTGATTTTGCCAAATTAGATGCCAGTACCACCGGCCAACGGGGAGGAGACATTATCATTAGTAGTCGTCTGTTCACGGCCCAATCCGGTGGTCGTATCCGCACGAGTACCTTTGGTAGAGGACAAGCTGGCGATATTAAAATTGAGGCTTTTGATCTTGTCACCCTTGATGGAACAGGTCAAATTGCACCGACCTTAAAGTTGTTACTGGATGGAGTCATCAAAGGAAATCTAGTCTTCATTCCACCGGTGATTAATTCTCCCAATCCGCCTACTGGAGCGGCTATTCTAGTCCAAAAACCTGACGGTGATATTAAGGTAACTGCCCGCCAAGTTTTTCAATTATCAGAACAGCAAACAGGCTTATTTGCTAGTTCCTATGCCCAAGGATCTGGTGGAAACTTAACTCTGAAGTCGCCCCAAATTAACGTTAGCAACGATGCACTGGTCTCGGTCAGTGGTTGGGCTTCGGGGAACAGTGGCCAACTCAATGTCATAGCCAATAATCTGAATATTCAAGATAGCTTGTTGCTGACTAGCACGACCGCAGGTAATGGAGGAAAGCTCGCGATCGCAGCCAATAACTTTACCCTATCTAATGGCACCCTGATTGCGGTTACAGCCCAAGGTACCGGAGCGACGATTGATCTGAACATTAAAAATCTTTTGTTGATGCGTCACGGGAGCCAAATTACAGCCCGTGCGTTTGAAAAAGGTATTGGCGGCAATATCAAAGTTGATGCTGGGTTTATCGTCGCCTTACCGAATGAAAACAGCGACATCACAGCTAGGGCTCTGCGGGAGCGGGGTGGCAATATTCAAATTACGACTCAAGGCTTGTATGGATTAAGCTTTCAGCCTCGTCCGACTCTCTTGAGCGATATTACAGCCAGTTCTGAGTTTGGCATTGATGGCATTGTCACAATTAACAGTCCTGAGATTGATCCCAGTAAAAGCGTGAACGAGCTGCCTGCCGATCTCCTCGACCTTTCCCATCAAATTGATCCCGTGTGCTCTCAACAGCAACAGGCCAATCGCTTTGTGGTGACTGGGCGTGGGGGACTGCCGCCCAGTCCCCAGGAAATCCTGAACATTCCACCAACAGCCGATACGTCAGCCAGGGGCGATCGCCATGCCTCTCCCGACTTAACTCGCGAGGATCCCTCAGAGGGTGTCCTGATCGAAGCCGATCGCTGGCAATGGAACGCCGATGGGAGCCTCTCGTTATTAGCCAGCCAGCCGACGGCGGCGGTGTCTCCAGTTCATTGCGGTAAACCAACCACCACTACCCGAGTCACGGTTCCTTAACGTTTCAGTGTTAGGTATCCCCCATTCCTTTACTTCGGTCACGCCAGAGGAGAATGATGAAATTTGGACTAATTCCCGCAAGTGTGGTTGGCCTCATCTTACTAGGCAGTCCTTCTCAGACCCAGGCTGCTGTAACTTCTCCGTTACCTACGGACGCTCTACCGCCCATTTCAGCTCCTTCCCAGGCATCATCTCTAACAACCACGATCGCCCAGGTTAGAACGCTTCAGCAACAGGGTTATTATCGTCGTGCCAAACAATTGTTGACGCAGACCCAAGCCCAACTAGCAAATCAGCCAGATTCCTACGACAAGTTGCTCAGCTTGCTGCATTTGGGGAACGTGCTGCGAATGATGGGCGATCGTCAAACCTCGCAAACGGTTCTCGAACAAGCCTTGGCGATCTCCGAACGCCTATCTCAGCCCCAAGCCGTTGCCTTGGCCAGTTTTCACTTAGCTAATACCTTAGCTGCCCAGCAAAAACGCACCGAAGCCTTGAAGCTCTACACCGCTGCGAGCCGTGCCGATAGTCCAGTCCGCCTGACGGCACTGCTACGATCGCTGCGCCTACTGTTGGAGAACCATCAATGGGAGGCTGGTCAAGCCTATCTGGAAAAAATTCAGGCCGAGCTGCCTCAAGCCGAACATTCCTCCTTAAGTATTTATGCTCATTTAGAACTCGCAGGCATCCTCCAATACGGGCAATCGTTAGGCTTTTTGCAACCCATTACGGCGAACCACGTTGGTGCCAATGCCTTCTTACCCAGCCATTTGTTAGCGACAGCCATTCAAAAGGCCCGACTTGCCCATGACCTTCGAGCAGAATCCATTGGATTAGGACGACTTAGTGGATTATATGAAGCCCAGGAACGTTGGCCTGAAGCCCAGCAGCTAACTGAGCAGGCGCTCGAATTGGCAGAGCACCTCAATGCGCCGGACTTAATTTATCAATGGCAGTGGCAAATGGGACGGATCCGACGTGCCCAAAGGGACGCCAAAAGCGCGATCGGCTATTACCGATCGGCGATTCAAAATTTACAAACTATCCGGCAAGATTTGGCCGCGATTGATACAGAGGTGCAGTTCTCTTTCCGAGATCAGGTTGAACCCGTCTATCGGGAGTTTGTCGAACTGCTGATTGATACGACAGAGCAATCTCAAACTAAAACAGTTAATTCTGATCCCAGGATTCATTCTGGTAAAAGCATTGATTCTGGCAAGGGCCGTGCTTCTGGCAAGGGCCGTGATTCTGGCATTGGGGAAGACTTCCTTCACGAGGCCCAGCAGGTAATTGAATCCCTTCAACTGGCAGAATTAACCGATTACTTCCGGGAAGCTTGCCTCGATTTTAAGGCGACCACTGCCGATCGAGTGGATCCTCAGGCGGCCATTATCTATCCGATTATTTTGTCTAATCGCTTAACGGTTATTGTGTCCATTCCAGGACAACCGTTGCAGCATTACAGCACGGTGCTCCCCCAGGCTCAAATTGAAACAACCCTCGATCGCTTTCGGCAATCGATGCGATCGACCTCTTTCCGCCAAGAGCGCCTGACGGTGGCTAAAACGCTTTATCAATGGTTGATTCAACCGTCACTGAGCCATCTTAAACAACACGATATCAAAACCCTCATCTTCGTGCCCGATGGGACTTTGCGCAATGTACCAATGGCCGCTCTACATGACGGGCAACAGTACTTGATCGAACAGTTTGGTGTAGGAGTTACTCCAACGCTGAAGGTATTAGCATCGCCCCCTAATCCGTCCGAACTCGGGCCAGTATTAGCGGCAGGACTCAGTCAGGGAGCTCCAAACTATACCCCTTTGCCTGGAGTGCGGACAGAACTAGAACAGATCCAGCGCATCACCCATTCCCATATCCTGCTTGACCAATCCTTTACCAAAGAACAAATTCAGACCCTATTGGAAACTCAACCCATTTCCATTGTGCACTTAGCGACCCATGGGCAGTTCAGTTCTCGATCAGAGGATACCTATCTCCTGACCGTGGATGGCCCGCTGCGGCTACAGGATTTAGATCGATCCCTGCGTAAGCGAGAACTTAAAAACTTACTCCCCCTAGACTTACTCGTTCTCAGCGCCTGTGAAACGGCCCAAGGCGATCGTCGGGCAGTGCTGGGATTAGCGGGGATCGCTGTGAGATCCGGCGCAAGAAGTACCCTGGCCTCCCTTTGGACGGTGAACGATCGCTCAACTGCTCAGTTTATGGATCATTTTTATCGAGTCTTGCAACAGTCCCACGTTTCTCGGGCCGAAGCAGTGCGCCAAGCTCAACTCACACTCTTAAAACAAGACCTCTATAGCCATCCCTACTATTGGGCTGCCTTTACTCTTGTTGGTAATTGGCAATAACTATGATTTTCTTTTTAAAATATATTTTTTCGGTAAACTTTCACTGATCTATACGGACAAGTTTGGATAATCAATGTCCTAATTAATACATAGACCGAACCAGTATTTATCTAATCAGATGAATATTGGTTAGCATAGGTTAGTGAACCGCCGATCATCTATTTAATACCCCTTCTCTTGTCCTCTTTCGGCAAAGGCATCCTGAATTGTAACGGCGGCAGGGTATCTATTAGGGATATTTATCTCTGTCAGGGATATCTATCCACTGCTTGGTCAAATGATAGGTAATTCATCATAGGTTAGTGACTTCATAGGTTAGTGATTGCCACTTAACCCATTGACCTAAGTGAAGGTTCAGAAAAAGTCAGTATGTGCATGCCCTAGCCCTTGCCATGGCAAGCAGCGGTTAACCATCAGTGCTCAACCATAGAGGTATCCCTCAAGGTACTCAATGATCTGGCTGAACTCAAAATCTAAGATGACCTGTCGATAGGTTAACTGCCCTGTATAGCTAGATAGTCTCCTTGAAGGTAAATCAAGGAAAACGCCTTTGCCTCAATCCCCCCCTGTGCCCCATACTCTGGCTCCGGTTCCCATGGAACAGCTGTGAATTCTTCCTGAAATGAATCTGTGCTTTCCTTATGAAAAGAAATACAACACCGACTGTCATATTTCCAATGATGTTGTCATGCTTATTGACAACATGCAGCCTAGCAACTTCCGCGATCGCCTACCCAGACCTCGACTTTATCGATCCGCCTAGTACACCCACTGGCACTGGCAGTGGAGGTACCCGACCCGTGCGTTGTGGCAACGAAGTGCGTCAAGCCCATGATCGGTTTGGCGTCATGCAACCGCAGAATCAAGAGAGTTTGACCGCCAATGCACGCCCTGATGTCTGGGTTTACTTGCCGATCGTCAGCACTCAGCAGATCGAATTCAGCATTGTGGGTGGCCAAGGGGAAGAAATTTATCAGTCCTTGTTACCAATTCCTCAACAGACGGGTTGGGTCTCGATTCCTTATCCTGCAGCGGCACCCAGCCTTCAGTTGGGGCAGAAATATACTTGGACTTTAGCGTTAGTGTGTGATGGTAGCGATCGCACCCGTGATCTCACAGTTCAAACAACCGTGCACCATACATCCATCCCCTTCCAAATCCCCACCGTTCAGTCTGCAAGTACAGAGTTAGACTTGATTCAACGGCTGGCCAAGGAAGGTTTTTGGCTAGATGCAATGAGCCGATGGTCAACCCTGCAAAGCCAATCTAAAACCATTGCGCAACCAGTCCAACGTCTCCTACCGACTGAACAAACCAGACAACCTAACCGGCCTAGTCGCCCCGTTGGAGCCGCACTTTCGCCTATTTCCGCTAACTCATCCAAGCTGCTAGCGTTCCCTGCTTCCAATGCATCCACCTCGAACTAATCTGGCGCGTTTTCTATCCCTGCTTACAAGACATCGATTGTCACCTGTGGTAAGGCAGATTTCGAGAATTCAAAAAACCGCTACACTAAAGCCATCGCGCAACAGATGTTCCCAGGGTTCTCAATTAAACCCACCCAAGTTTGTTGGGTTTTATCCTGGATCGTAACTCTACTCCCGGTATTTCTTAGACAGAATCGGTCATTTGAGGACGGTATCTCTTTCAGCATTGGGCAGTAAATCGGGTTATGGGGAAAGGGCTGAAACAGCAGCTTGAGCTTTGGTTCAAGCGCGGATTACCGATCGTTGGAATATCCGCTGGAGTTTTAGGGCTGCAATGGTCAGGACTGTTGCAGCCTTTAGAATGGGCCATTTGGGATCTGTGGTTAAACACTGTTCCTTTGGAACCCAATCCACAACGGGTCACCGTCGTTGCGATTGATGAAGCGGATATATCTCGGTGGGGGTATCCGTTATCTGACGACCTCCTGGCTAAAGGGTTGACGAAAATCCGCAAGCTCCAACCGCGAGCGATCGGATTAGATCTCTATCGCAATCTCCCGGTAGAACCGGGTCATGCCAATCTGCAACAAGTATTTTCTACCACTCCAAATCTGATTGGCATTCAGCGATTTTTGCATAGCTCCTTAGGCGAAGGCGTGGATGCACCCCCGATTCTTCGCGATCGCAAACAAGTAGCTGCTAGTGATTTGGTCATTGATGCCGATGGTAAGTTACGGCGATCGCTGCTGTCATTCCGCGATCCTCAAAACAATCCTCAACTGACCTTAGGCACTCGGTTAGCATTAATTTATTTAGAGAAGGAACAGATCACACCCAAGACAATTCAAGGACAAACAATTCAATTAGGAAAATCCATTTTTCGCCGTTTGGAACCGCGCGAAGGTGGCTATATTCAGACTAATGTTGACGGCTATCAAATTCTAAGTCGCTTTCAACGATCTCCCGGTGGAGTTACTCGTGTTTCACTCTCCGATGTCTTAGACGAACGAGTTCCGCCTGAATTGATTCGCGATCGTGTTGTTTTAGTAGGCACTCGTGCTCCCAGCATTAATGATCAAATTTATACGCCCTTTAGCCGTGGAGCCGACACAACCTGGGCAGGGGTGGAAATCCATGCCGATGTCACCAATCAACTCATCAGTGCAGCCTTAGACAATCGTCATCCCTTTCAAGGAGTTCCCTACCCGATTTATAGTGTCTGGACGATCGTTTGGGTGATTGGCGGCGGTTGGATTGGGTGGAAACTGCGCAGTTGGTCCAAGGCAAGCATTCTTCTCCCAGGTTTGGTGCTCATTTTAGTTGGAACGGCCTACGGCTTATTTTTGGCGGGGTGGTGGCTACCGATCTCGGGATCTGCGATCGGGTTTGCGGTGGCGGGGGTGTTCTGTCGCACCTATATTGCCTGGGAGCAACTGAAACGCTCCCATCAAATGCTGACGAACTACTCTAAGCAATTGGAGGAAGAGGTTGCTGCCCGCACCCAAGAACTGACGGAAAAGAATCAAAGTTTAGCGCTGTCTAAACGTCAAGCTGAAGCGGCTAGTCGGGCTAAAAGTGCCTTTTTAGCCAATATGAACCATGAGCTGCGCACCCCGTTGACAATTATTTTGGGATGCAGTGAACTGCTCAACTATGATCCCGGTTTAAATGCAGAGCAAAAGTCGCGGCTCACAACGATCGAACGCAGCGTCCAGCATCTCCTAGGACTGATTAACGATGTTTTAGAGTTATCCCGGTTAGAAGCCGGAGCTGCTGTCCTGCGGCCCACACGCTTTAACCTTAAGCATTTTCTGCAAGGGCTGGAAGAGATGTTTGAACCACAGGTTTTGGCTAAGGGCCTGACCTTGCATCGCCAAGATGCCCCGAATTTACCTCGCTATATTGTTGCGGACGAGAATAAACTGCGCCAAGTCTTAGTCAACCTGATCAATAACGCAGTCAAATTTACCAGCCAGGGCACTGTTAGTCTGCAAGTGTTCCAGTCGGGGGGGGGCTCCATCCTTCAGGACAACTCGATCGAACGCTCCCTCGCCACCAAGCCCACCGTACATCTTATCTTTCAGGTCAGTGACACGGGGGTTGGGATCCCTGAACCAGACCTAGAACAGATTTTTGAAGCTTTTGTTCAAAGCGAGTCGGGGCAAAAATCTCAGCAGGGCACTGGGTTGGGGTTAGCTATTTGTCGGCAAATGGTGCAGCTCATGCGGGGAGAGATTATAGTCACCAGTGTGCTGGGTCAAGGTACACAGTTTCAAGTGACGATTCCTGTGGAAGTGGATGCCCTAGCCTCTGCCGATCGGTTTGATGTGTTGGATCCTCTACGATCGCTACCCACACCTTCTGGTCCGCTGTCCACTACCGTGCAAGAGGAGGTACAGCCCAGCCGAGCAATCACCCATCAGCCCACTCATTGGTGTTCTGAATTACATCATGCCGCCTATCGCCTCAATGCAGAACGGTGCCAACGCTTGATCGGAGAGATGCCTATTCCGGATCCGGCTTTGTTACATCACCTGCAGACTCTGATTCGTCAATTTCAGTTTGACAAAATTGTTGAACTGACCACACTTAAGCAAAATCAAGATACGAATTGGTAATTTCTGGCAGCGTCCTGTTTTAACCCTTCTGTAGTCAGTTCAGTATTTCAATTCATTTCCCGCGCAGCGGAGAGCTGTTCGCCTACTGTGGAGCATGCTTCCAAGGACAGAACATGACCGATTCCAACCTTATTTCTATGATCAAAAGAATACGGTTCCATAAACCAGTATTTCTAGTATCTAGTTACTCAAAATATAAATGGGATCCAATTAGAAAATTTAATTCTATCAATAATAAAACTTAGTTACAGAATCTCTTCACTTAAGGCATTGAGAATTCTGATTCTCTGGCTTTAAACTGAGGACATCCTGAACTTAAGTCAGTCTGTCTTATTCGTTCGTGGTGATCTGGTTATTGCTGGGTGCCAGGAACTGGTTCCGTTTTCTGAATATCCACTCCAAGCGGCTTCCAAAAACCTATGCTGCCCCAATCCACTCATCGTCAGGTTCTTCCCTTGCCATCTAAGTTACCGCTGTCAGACATCACCGCCTACTATTTAGAGCGACTGATTCAGCAACGGATCGATCGTCTTCGCTTAATTTCCGATAAGACGGCTCCCATTGGAGATATGGTCAGCACTGTCCGTCAACTTGAACAACTGACCCTCCAGCACCAAACCCTCAGCAGCCAAGGTGCAAAACACCATCAATCGCTTCAGCAAACGGAGGCCGAGATTTTTCGGTTGCTGGGCTTTAACTTAGATGATACAAAGCCACAGGCCACAATTTTGGTGGTGGATGATACGCCCGAAGTTCTACGGTTTTTCTCGGAGACTCTGGCACGCCAAGGCTATGAAGTGTGTAGTGCCATTAGCGGCACGATCGCGCTGAATCATGCAACCCAAATCCAGCCGGACTTGATCCTACTGGACATTATGATGCCGACGATCGATGGATACGAAGTTTGTGAGCGCCTCAAGGCTGATCCCAAGACTGAAAATATTCCGGTCATTTTTGTCAGTGCTATCCATGAACCCTTTGACAAAGTGAAGGCGTTCAACATAGGTGGAGTCGATTATCTTACTAAGCCGATTCAAGTGGAGGAATTGCTGATTCGCATTGAACATCAGCTAACCCTACAACGCTTTCGGAAACAAATGATGGATCAGAATCTGCTGTTCCGTACGGAAGTAGAGCAGCAATTGCAATCTGCAACGGCCTATCGGCAGTTTTTTGATCAAGCGGTAGACGGGCTCTATCGGATCAGTCCTGAGGGCAAGTTTTTGCAGGTGAATGGAGCCTTGGCCACATTATTGGGCTATGACGATGTGGAAACTCTGCTACAGGTGGAGGGAATGCAGCGTCTTTATGTGAGCTCCTCCCGTTGGGGCGAGTTATTGCAGTATCTTTATCAATATGGGCGGGTGCAAGAGTTTGAATCTAAGGTGGTCAAACCGGATGGCAGCCATATCTGGATTTCAGAGTCGGTTCATGCAGTCAGGAATGAGGACGGCATCATTTTAGGGTTGGAAGGGATTGTGCGTGATGTCACCCAGCGGAAGGAATATCTCGAGAGACTTCTCCGCGATCGCTGGCAACAGGAACAAGCGCTACAATAGCAACCCTAATTGACTAGGAATCCCTGGGAATCCCTAGGATTTACGGGAGATTGCTCTGGGCAATGATTTGACCTTCGATCGATTCTGAGTTCCAATCAGTAGGGATCTGTGGGAACTGAGTGAGGTCACCTTTTAGGCTTACGGGATTCGCTCATCTGGATGGCAGGAGCCACTATTTTTCTCCAAACAGTTTTTTGGGTTCAGGCTGAAGGTTCAGTGGGAACTCGATACACTGATGGAGAGGCCAAGGGAGGTTGATGGTGAGTGATACATATCAGGTCGGCGGGAGTCTACGACAAAATTCACCGAGCTATGTAGTACGCCAAGCAGACTTGGACTTGGTCATGGCGCTCAATAATGGCGAATTAAGCTATGTGTTGAATGCCCGACAAATGGGGAAGTCCAGCCTGCGGGTGCGTACGATGCATCAACTCCAACAGCAGGGGCGTAAATGTGGCGCTGTGGATCTCACATTATTGGGGACTCGCACAACAACCCCAGAACAGTGGTATGCCTCTTTTGCGGCTTCTTTAACTCAAAGTTTTCGCCTTGATGTGAAGTTATCCAGTTGGTGGACGGCCCATCAGGAACTCTCTCTGGTGCGACGCTTAGCGACCTTTTTGGAAGAAATTTTGTTGCCGCAGGTGTCAGGCCCGATCGTGATTTTTATCGACGAAGTGGATAGTGTCATGGCCCTGTCCTTTCCCACGGATGACTTTTTTGCGTTGATTCGGGCTACCTACGATCGGAGATCGGAGATACCAGATTTTCGGCGACTAACTTGGGCGCTGTTTGGCGTTGCTACCCCTGCGGCCTTGATTCGCGACCCCCAGCGTACCCCGCTCAATATTGGCCGTGCGATCCAACTACGAGGATTTCAGGATCATGAGGTATTTCCCCTCGCCTGTGGTTTAGTGGGCAAGGTGAACCAACCGATGGCGGTACTCAAGGCCATTTTATATTGGACAGCGGGGCAGCCTTTTTTAACCCAGAAGCTCTGCCAACTGACGGTGCAAAGTAGTCAATCCACCATCCAAGGGACGCTGAATCTGCCGCCTGGAACGGAATCTTTTTGGGTAGAGCAGCTTGTCCACAAACATATTCTTCAGGATTGGGAAGCGCAAGACTACCCTGAACACCTGCGCACCATCCGCGATCGCCTTTTGTTTGAACCCCAAGGGCGGCGCGATCGTCTGGTACTGTATCGCCAATTGCTCCTCCGAGAGCAACTGAGCCAAGAGCAAGACGACCCAGAGGAATTGTCCCAGAAACCCCAAGATTTTCTGCCCGGAAACGGAGCCGGAGCCAACCGCAACGTATATCCACCCGGTATCCTGCCTCAGACTCCAGCGACTCCACTGACTCCACCTCAGCCTCAGTCGGCTGAATCACCCATTCCAGTGACCGATGGAAACGATCAATCACGAGACAAGACTTCCAAGAAAGCTTCAGACAAGACTTCAGATAAGACCTTGGATTTTGAGCAGGTGATCTTTGCCAGCGATCGGGCCATTGAACCCGTCTTAACGGAGTTACTGTTATCCGGCTTGGTGGAACAGCGGCAAGGACAGTTACAGGTGAAAAATCCGATTTACCAAGCTATTTTTAATTTGAGTTGGGTGGAGGCCCAGTTGGCCACCTATGATGCATTGGAAACCCAGGCAATATCCTCCGCCCCGCTGCCATCGGAGTCTCCGCCACCGTCTCAGCCAGATCCTGCCACAGAAGTTAGCCCATCGCCTCCTGGGCAGACGACCACGATCGCTGCTCACCCGACTTCTAGTCCTAATAATGGAATGAGTCCCTCGATCGAACCGCTTATTGGTCCACCTTCAGTGGGTGCTCCTTCAGTGGGTGCTCCCCCAACGAGCTCAGCCTTAGCTAACTCAACGTTAAAAGAAGACGCGATCGCGTCAGGAACAATCACAGAAGGACTGAGCGACCTAAATCAGGACGTAGAAAAGAAAGATCCAATTGGCAACCAGCCCAACGGCTCAAACCTGGCTGATGGAACAAACGCACCTGATGGAACAAACAAATTGGTCTCTCAAGCAGTGCTGGATGCGGTGCCCCAGGAAGTCAAGCAAATGGCCCAGCAGCAGTTGCAAACCCAGCTTTTGCAAGAGATTCAATCCCTGAAACAACAACGATCGTGGCTGGTTGGATTTGTACTCCTCTTGCTCACGATCGTGATTTATCAATTGCTATTTGCGTAATTTGCCGATCGAGTGAATCCGATCTGCCCATGGTTTAATGGGCGTTTACCCATCACTTGTATATTGCTGTATATTGCTGAACATCACTTAACCCTCGCTTTGAGAGTTGACAGCGGGAGATTTGACCTGAAGTTCGCCATGGACTTCTCCGGCAATTTTGCCCCGAAAAACAATGTAGTTATAGATGTTGTAGAACAACACAATGGGAATTAGGAAACCAATAAAAGTCAACATAAAGACCAATGAGCTAGGAGATGCAGCCGCTTGGTAAATGGTGACACTAGGTGGAATGATATTTGGGAAAATGACAAAACCCAAACCGATAAACGACACGGCAAAGAGAAGAAACGTCCAGACCAACGGTGCATTTTCCTGCCGTTTTTGAAGACTGCGAAAGAGCATCCCCACCAGCACCAGTCCTAGGAGGGGAATGGTACTGAAAATGTAAATGGAAGGGGCGGTAAAAAGCTGCTGACGGGCTTGTTCAGACACGATCGGGGTGCTAACGGTAATGAAAATTGCGCCTGCCAATGTGGTTGCGGTTGCAATTTTGGCGGTTCTGTAGTGGGTGTCTTGCAATTCCCCGGTGGTTTTCAAAATCAGATAGGTCGAACCAATTAACACGTACCCTTGAATAAGGGTGAGTGCAACAATCACCGATCTCCAAGTCAACCAATCCCAAATACCGCCTGCAAAGTGGCCCGCTGCATCGACCGTAATCCCTTCAAAGACACTTCCCAGCGCAAATCCTTGTCCGAGCGCCGCCAAAAAGCTACCCGTACCAAAGGTGATATTCCAGAGGAGTTTGCGATCGGAATTTTCTCGAAATTCAAAGGAGACGGCTCGGAGAATCAAGCCGACTACCATAATCACTGCTGGTAGATATAGGGCGTTGAGAATGGTCGCATAGGCTAGGGGAAACGCTCCAAATAACGATCCGCCCATCAAGACTAACCATGTTTCATTGGCATCCCAAACATTCCCTAGACTAGTCATGAGAATGCCCCGGCGTTCTTCACTAGATGCCGTCAGGGACAGAATTCCAACGCCTAAGTCAAATCCATCTAACAATACATAAAGAAATAGAAATAATCCCAGGATAAAAAACCAAACCTGTGGCAAAAAGTGTTGTAACGGTTGTAAAGGTTCCATAGTTCATTCTGTGGTCAAGCCATGATGGGTCTCGGAGATGCAGATTGGGCCGAGGATCGGGAAGAGGATACGATCGACAGAAATTTCATCAAAATTGCGATCCTCTTCTCGATCGTTGCTTCCAAGGTTGTACTGCTTTAACGATCGCTGAGTCATACCAAATCAATTTGTGATTGCAACCCATAGCGATCCCCCAAATCTCTGCGCTGCCGCGCCGCTGCCCTAGAAAACTAGGGGACTTTGAAAGAATTGAATTGAAGTTCCCCCTTATCAAGGAGGGCTCGGGGGGAGCGGATTTGTCCCATGGGTCAATGAATTTATCAGCGATCGCTGTTTCTAGCGATCGTGGGTTGTAGCTACTGCTGCGCTTCGGCAGGTCGTTGATCCGGCTCATGGATGGCAGGTTCAATATTCAACGAAGGCTGAGTCGTTTCACCGGGGGCCGGAAGCTGTAAATTGGGACCTCGCTGGATAATGCGGCTGGCAAAGTAGAGCGCCGCAACAAAGAGCACACTATATAGACTAGTTAATCCGGTCAGAGAAAATAACACTTCCCCCGCAGGCAGGTGGGATGCGGATTCTGCGGTGCGTAACTGGCCATACACTGTCCAAGGTTGGCGACCCACACAGCGGACAATCCAGCCCGTTTCCACAGCCAAATAGCCCAGCGGTGCAGCAAAGACCCAAGCTCGCATTAACCATTTTTGCTGGGCGATCGTGGTTTCCGTTAGCTTGCCTCGCAGCCATTGCACCGTGCTAATTCCCATCAGCCCTGCTAGGAACAGCCCAATGGCAACCATGATGCGGAAAGAGTAATAAATTAGACCCACCATGTGGGGACGATTCTCAGGTTGCCATTCCTTCAAGCCTTTGATAGGTTCTGGCAATGCAGGTTTAAGTTCCAGCAAGTAACTGAGGGCTCCAGGCACTTTCAATTCCCAGTCATTTCGCTGCGCTCGATCGTTGGGTAATGCCAGAACACTCCAGGCAGCGGGCTGTCCGGCGGGTACCGTTTCCCACTGGGCTTCCATCGCTGCCAACTTAGTGGGTTGGTGATGGTAAACCTGTTCCGCACTTAAGTGACCAATGAAAATTTGTAGGGGGGTTACAGCAATGGCAATGGCTAAAACAACTTTGAGCGATCGAGCGAAAAATTCCGTATACCGTTGTTTGAGAATATACCAAGCGCTAATCCCTCCAATCACAAACAACGAAGTTTCCAATGTGGCAAAGAACATGTGGAGAAAACTGTTCACCATGAAGGGATTGGCGATCGCTTGAAAGTAATCCTGCACCACAAATTTACCATTGACAAACTGACCACCCGCTGGAGTTTGCAGCCAAGAGTTAGCCGATAAAATCCAGAAAGTTGAAAGGTTCGCCCCAAAGGCTACCAAAATCGTAGCAATCCAATGGAGAATTGGCGGAACCCGATCCCAGCCAAACAGCATGATCCCCAGGAAACTGGCTTCCAGCATGAAAGCCATCGTTCCTTCAAATCCTAAAACCGTTCCAAAAAAATCGCCAACCGCTTCAGAAAAAGGTGCCCAGTTAAGGCCAAATTGAAATGCCATGGGAAGACCCGAGGCAACCCCAATGCCAAAATTTAAAACATACAGTTTTGACCAAAATCGTGCATGGCGATAATAGGTCAGATCATGGGTCTTAAGCCATAATCCCTCTAAAATCACCAAATAAATGGCCATTCCAGTGGTTAAGACAGGCCATAGCATATGAAAAATGGCGGTTACCGCAAATTGTATCCGCGACAACACAAGCGTATCTGTCAAAAAAGTTGCCATGGTGATAATGAGTGATCAGCAATGAACTAGGAGCGTGAAACTTAGCCTATCTTGTTCGTAACAATCCTAGCGTAATGAAATCAAACGATCTATTGTCGAACTTGATCAAACTATAGATTTTCTTTAGGATTGTTACAGAATAGGAAAAAGTGGTTCTGCGCAAAAGCTCATGATAGGCCCATGAGTTTGTGATAGACACATAAGTTGGCGGTGGGCCCATGAGTTTGTGGTGAAACTACTGCGGCTTAATCATTCCAAGGGATTTGCAAAGAAATAATATCCCCTCTTCATTCCCCTACCCTCCTACCCTTTTACGCTCCTACCCCTACCCACAATTGGGGTTTTATTTATGCGCTGTTCCCCAAGCCGATATATCCCCAACTCCACGACTAGTGGGTCACCTTCAAACGGACGAAGAAAATGAATGAAACAGTTTTGTAAAGGATGAACTCCTTCACTAACCTCTTGATAGACCCCTGCGATCTCAGACCACTTCGATCGCTGTCTACTTAGCCCAAAGAATCAAACCCAGATCGTAGGGACTACCCAGATTTTCATGGTAGGGCAGAATTCGCAGGGAGAATCCCTGTAGGCCACTGGTATGGTAAGTAATTTGTCCACTAAAAAGACTATTCCCCTGATCGTCCTTACCTTCAAATTCCATGGCCACGGGTTGACCGTTCACAATCTCCCCTTGATCATTGAGCGAACCTTGGTAAATTTCGACCTGCACATCGTGGGAAGTAAAGCCATTGAGTCGCAATTTCGCTTTGACCGCGATCGCTTGATCGACCTGAATATCGGTGCTTTCAGAAACTTCGATATCTTCAATACGGATGTTGTACCAATGGCTTTGCAGCTTGTTTTGCCATTCTGCTAATTCTTTCGCAGGCTTGAATTCCTGCGCAGTGAGATTTTGGGAGCGATCGCTGGCGGGGAAATAGGCTTGGGTCGCGTAATCGGCTACCATTCTTGTCGTGTTAAACCGGGGCACATTGAGGCGAATGGTATCCTTCATTTTGGCGATCCATTTCCGGGGCAGATCGTCTTCATCCCGATCGTAGAACAGCGGTACCACTTCCTGCTCCAAGAGGTTATATAAGGCATTCGCCTCCACGTCGTCTTGATAACTTTCGTCGTCGTAGTCTTCCCCTTGACCGATCGACCAGCCGGTTTGGATCTGATCCGCTTCATCCCACCAACCATCGGGGATGCTCAGATTCGGCAAGCCGTTCATGGCAGCTTTCATGCCACTGGTTCCGGATGCCTCGTGGGGGCGACGCGGCGTATTCAACCAGACATCACAGCCCGCCACCATCAGCCGTGCAACGTGAATATCGTAGTCTGGAATGAATACAACATGGGTATGCATGCCTTCGGTGCGGGCAAAGTGAATCACATCCCGAATCAGTTCTTTGCCAGGAATATCCTTGGGATGGGCTTTCCCCGCAATTACAAATTGCACATTTCGTTTATGGTTATGACTATGGTTATGGTTATGGAGTGGGTGATGGGGTTTGCCTAGGATAATTTGACGAATTCGATCGAGATCCCGGAGGAACAATGTCGCTCGCTTATAGGTGGCAAAGCGTCGGGCAAATCCGATCGTCAATGCTGTGGGATCTAACACTTCCTCCGCTTGGAGCAACTCATGGCTAGAGGCCGAGCGATCGCGGAGCATTCTCGCCAATCTCGCCCGAACAAAGAGAATTAAATCCAATCGACAACGCTCATGGGTACGCCACAGTTCCTCATCGGGAATTGAGTTAACCTTCGCCCACAGCGACCTGTGAGCCGCAGCATCCGCCCATTGGGGGCCGAGGTAACGGCTGTATAGCTCTTGCATCATCTTCGCGGCACAACTGCGACCATGCACTCCATTGGTAATGGCCGTAATTGGTACTTCATCTACGGGTAAATCCGGCCAGAGTTCCTGAAACATTTGACGAGATACTTGGCCATGGAGTTGACTGACACCATTGACAAAACTCGCCATCTTAATTGCCAGCACTGCCATACTGAAGGGCTCGGTAAAATCCCCCGTTTTCACCCGTCCCAGGGACAGAAATTCTTCCCGCGATAGTCCAAACACCTGGGCATAGCGATCGCCCAGCGCATGCATCACTTTATCCGGCGCAAAGAGATCAATTCCGGCGGGAACCGGGGTATGGGTCGTAAAGACTTGACTCGCTTTTGCCACGGCCCACGCTTCCGAAAAGGAGAGCCCTGAGTCCTGCACCATCACCCGCATCCGTTCCAGTGCTAGGAACGCAGAATGCCCTTCATTCATATGATAGACCGTGGGCTGGTAACCTAGGGCTTGCAGCATTTTCACGCCCCCTACCCCCAGCATGACTTCCTGATCAATCCGCATGTCCACATCACCGCCATAGAGTTCATCGGTGATGTCGTGATCGTAGGAATTGTTCGGTTCAATATTAGTATCCAGTAAATACAACGGCACCGTGCCGACTTGCACCCGCCACACCCGCGCGTAGACCACTCTACCGGGATACTCTACTTCGATGCGTAATTCCCGATCGTCCCCATCCCGTTCTAAATGAAGGGGCATGTTGTAGAAGTCATTAATGGGATAGCGCTCCTGCTGCCAGCCATCGGCATTAAGATATTGGGCAAAATACCCTTCTTGATAGAGTAATCCTACGCCTACGAGGGGTAGACCTAGATCACTGGCCGATTTCAGGTGATCACCCGCTAAAATTCCTAAACCACCTGAATAAATTGGCAAACAATCCGTCAAACCAAATTCAGCGGAAAAATAGGCATAGCATTCCGGAGCCGATCGATGATTATCTTCGACGGACTGTCTATGGTTGATAATGGCAGGCAAGGTCTGAGATCGATGCTTGCGATACCAGGTTCGTTCTGTAAGGTAAGCTTCCAGTTGCAGGGATGCCCGTTCCATTTGCGCTAAAAATCCTTCATCATCGGCAACGTCCTGTAACCGTTCCTGGCTCACGGTACCGAGCATGAGTACTGGATTGTGGCGGCTAGACTCCCACAGATCTGCATCGAGGCGGCGGAACAGATCCCTGGTTTCCAAATTCCAATCCCAGTATAGGTTATAGGCCAGGGTGCGGAGGGGTTCTAGCTTAGCGGGGAGGGAAGGGGAAACGTTAAAGGTTCGAATCGGACGCATAAAATCACCTCGATTGCAGATTACTCCCATTGTGAAGGGGATTTTTGCGTTTCTGAGATAAGCTTAACAGTGTTTTTGAAATGGATTTAGAAATGTAAATCTCTCAGAGAAATACCCTTGTACAATGGCAATCCCATAGCAGAATTTACGCAATAAAACTAAATAGACCCAAATGGATCTGAATAAATCTGAAAAACGTACTGAGTAAACAGATGATACAGTCCATTTATGGCAAAAAGTAAATGACAAAACGTTTAGGATTTAATGAAAGTCAGGATGAAATCGCATAACCTATTGTTAACCTGGGATAAATCTGAATATCAGATGAAACCGTAAAGTGAATATTAGATGAATCTCGGAAGGAGTGAGATTTGATGGAATTGGCGACTACGCTGACCGGGCAAACGGTGCAAAATCGGGTACGCGAAATTGGAATTAATGCCGACCATTGGTATGCGGTGGCTTGGGCGAAGGAATTGCCACCCCACAAAATTCTTCCCATCATGCTGTGGCATCAGGAAATCGCGCTCTATCGGGACAGCCAAGGCATTGTGCAGGCGGTTGAAGATATCTGTCCCCACAAGGGTGTGGCTCTGCATAAGGGAAAAGTGCAGGGAGATGCGATCGTATGTCCCTACCATGGTTGGGAATTTGAAGCGGGACAATGTACCAAGATTCCTTATTTTCCGCCGGAACAAAAATTACCCCGTGCCTGTGTCAAAACCTTTCCCGTTCGTGAGCGTTACGGCATTATTTTTGTGTTTCCCGGCGATCCAGCACTGGCTGAACAGGTGCCGATGCTTGACATTCCCCAGTATGGCGATCCGGATTGGTTAATGGTGTCGATCGGCGCGGAATTTCAAGCCCATTACACGATTTGTAACGAAAACACCATGGATGTGTTCCACGGTTATTTGCATGAGAATTTGCAGGGCTGGTTTGATCCGGTGTTGCTGAAGTTGCAGGAAACCCAGGACACCGTGCGGGCGGACTATCGCGTCTCCTATGAAGGGCCGATGACTAAGTTTTTGGGGCTGAATGAAACGTCGAAAACAACCACCCGCATAATCTCGGTCAATTACCAATATCCCAATTACATCAATTCCCTGGAGGGTACTTCCTTCCTGTACCTGATGCGGCTACCCGTTTCCCCCCAGAAAAGTCGATCGTTTGCCCTCATGTTCATTAAAGTTCGCATTCCCCGCTGGTTGACGGAATCGTTGCGGCCTGTTTTGGAACCTGTGATTCGCAATCTATTTTTCATGCGATTTTTGCGGCAGGATATTGAAATGATCGAGAGTGAGTATGCCCATTACATCAGCGATCGCCAGCGGCGTTATGTGGAAGTCAATCCCGCCATTATTGCAGTGCAACGGTTGATGGTGAGGCAGTATGAGCAGTACCTCAATGCCCACTCCCCCAACCGAAATTAGCTTTGGAGAATTCGCCTTGCAGGCTTCGGGAAGTGCTGGTTCATGGATGGTGTGAGGAGGATCGGAGGGGCAAATGGGGCAGAATGGGGGCAAATTTGTGATCCAAACCTCGATCACTGGATAGAATAGAGAGCCATCGAGGTTCACTAGATTTCGGCTCACCTATTTCGGCTCACCTGTTTGCCCTGCGTTGACCTGCCTTTTCACCGGTTCCTTAACCTACCATGTCTCGACTGTCCTGCACGATCGAAGCCATCCTCTATCTCAAGGCGCAACCGCTCTCCCTCAACGAGATTGCGGAATGCGCGGGCTGCGAGCGGGAGACAGCAGAGGAAGGGCTGCTGGAATTGATGGCAGATTTTGCCCACCGGGAAACGGCACTGGAGGTGGCAGAAACCCCGGATGGCTATTGCTTGCAACTCCGCAGCGACTATCAAACCTTGGTACAGTCTATTATTCCAGCAGATATTGGCGTGGGGGCGTTGCGAACCTTGGCCGTGATTGCCATGAAGGGGCCGATCGTCCAAACGGAATTGATTAATCTGCGGGGTTCCAGTGCCTACCAGCAGGTACAGGAATTAGTCGAGCAGGGGTTTGTGCGGAAGCGTCGGCGATCGGATGGGCGATCGTACTGGCTGCAAGTTACGGACAAATTTCACCAGTATTTCCAACTGGATCAGCTTCAGGGCAATTTCGATCGCTTAGCCAACGCCGCAGGAAGTCCCGGAAAGAATGCCACGGCCTCGAAGGCAGGGGGCAAAGCGACATCAGCCAAAGGAGAGAATGCGGCAGACGAAGAGAATGCAGTCCATGGGGCCGCAGCCATTGAAGAAAGGGTGGGCGAAGAGATGGCTGGGGAAGGGCTGGCTAGCGAGAATATGGCCGATGGGAATATGGTCTACGAAAACGCCGATGGTAACGCAGTTGAGAATGTAGGCGAAAATATAGCGATCGCGGTGGACACAGATGTTCCTGCCAGGTTATCCGACGAAGCCCTAGCCGCGATCGAATGGACGGATGATTAGGGTAGATACGTAACGATAGACTGGAGTTTAGACTAATTTAAAAAATGCGCTAGGGGAGCAGCGCATAAATAAAATCCCAATTGGGTAGGGGTAGGAGCGTAAAAGGGTAGGGGAATGAAGAGGGGATATTATTTCTTTGCAAATCCCTTATCAATTGCAAGACCCCTTTTGTCTTAAATTCTGCGGTGAATGACCAACGAGTTCTTAACCTCCACAGCGATCGTATACATCATGGTCAAGAGACAAGGGGCTTTGACTAGGTATTGCTCTCCTAGACGGAAGTTTCTGCATTGTCCTTAACTTTCTGTCCAATTTTTGGTTCCGTTCCCGCTAGCAATCGTTGAATGTTCGATCGATGTCGCCAAATGACATAAATTCCTCCCGCGATCGCTAACAAGCAATAGGCAATCGGCTGCTGCAAGACAACCATTAAAACCATTGCAGCAACCGTTGCCGCGATCGAGCTAATGGAAACGATTCTGGTCAGAGTGATTGAAATCAGAAACACCCCAAAGGCACTCAATCCCACGATCGGGCTCATCGCCAACAGCACCCCCAAGCTGGTCGCAACGGATTTTCCACCTGTGAATCCCAACCAAATGGATTTGCTATGACCTAAAATTGCAAACAAGCCTGCACCCACGACCACCCAAGGAGCCGCAAGGGCCAATTTCAGGCATTGCATTTGTGGCTCGGGGAACGTGGCAGTTACCCCTTGACCTGCATTAAAAGCGCTGGTCGCTTCATTAATGGCTTGCCAGCTTGCATCATCCAGTTGACAACTCGTCTTGGCAAACCAGGCATACAGCCCGTAGACCGCACAAACCGCTAAAACGCCCTTCAAAATATCGATCGCCAAGACCGTAGCCCCCGCTTTTTTCCCCAGGGTGCGTAAAACATTGGTCGCCCCCGTTGATCCCGATCCCACTTGACGGATATCAATGCCCTTCAGCCATTTGCCAAATAAATATCCCGTCGGAATCGCACCCAACAAGTAAGCAACCACCAAGGTTAAGGCAACCAACAACCAAGCAGTCATGGTAATTCACCAAGTCAGAACAGCGTTATTCATCCAGTTACAAGGGATGGCCCTGGGCTGCGTGACACAGCCTGAGGCATCCATGGTGAGATAAATTGTCTCACCTTCGGGCCAATTTGTTTGGGATTTCCCAGGGACGATTTGCGGGGGAGGGCAGTGCAGGCCCACGCTGTAAGGCGGGCGCGGTTACCATGCCTCCAGGTTAAACTTGAGGAATAACCGCACTGCCCTGTCCTAGGAGATCCAAGCCATGGTTGTCACCATTAATCTCCGTCCCACGCTTGAATTGACGGACGACCAATTTGAGCAAATTTGTCACGATAACCGTGACCTAAAGTTTGAACGCACTGCCCGGGGAGGACTGGTCATTATGTCGTTGACGGGCGGGGAAACAGGACGACGTAATATTAAACTCTCTACACGGTTAGAAAATTGGAGCGATCGTGCTCAATTAGGGGTGGCTTTTGATTCATCCACCGGATTTCGGTTGCCCAATGGTGCGATTCGATCGCCGGATGCTGCCTGGATCAGTCAATCTCGCTGGGACGCGCTGACGCCGGAACAACGCCAAAAATGGGTTCCCCTCTGCCCCGATTTTGTTGTGGAGTTAAAGTCACCCTCCGATGAAATTGAGGACTTGCGGCTCAAGATGCAGGAATATTTAGACAGTGGCTGCCAACTGGGTTGGTTGATTGATCCAGATACGCAAACCGTAGAAATCTATCGCGCCAACCAACCGATCGAAGTTCTCAGCCGGCCTACAGAACTATCAGCGACGGAACTGATGCCAGAATTTGTATTAAATCTGGCGGGAATTTTAACGCTGTAGTGACGCGATCGGTTTAGTAAAAATAAGCTTGCTGAACCACTTGCTTTTGAGGATCGCCTGCAAACGCTAGCCACAGCGGAAACTGGAGCAAAGCCAGGTTCACCGATTCCTCCGTTTCGTCGATGATAATTAGCGGCATCTTCTGATCTTTCTGGAGCCGATCGGCCCGCGAGATTAACGGTTCCGGTGCTTCAAACAAGGTCACGCCTCGATCGGCCCCGAAGTCATCCCGCCGCAGCCCTAAGCAATCCTGTAACCCGCGTCGCCACTCTCCTAAGCGTTCTGGGCTATTGGCTAAGACCAACGGACGCAGCTTGTCTCCGTATAAGTTATACAAAATTGAAATGACCGCTGAGGCCACCAAAATATTTTGTAACCGAGATCCTAGACTGCGAATGGATCCCCGACCACCTTGGGTAAAGAACCAATCATTCACCCGTTCTGTATGGATGGATTCAAAGGTGCGTCGCAGTTTCCAGGTCGGGCCGTAGTAATCTGGCTCGTTGCGAAAAAGCGCAATGACCCGCTTAATTTTCTCCGTTTGTCTTTCGTACAACGGTTCAGAAAATTGGGGATCTTCTAACACTTCAGGTGCTGTGGCGATGGCCAAAGGTCGGTCGGAGCCCATCGGAGCCGAGGGCACTATCTCCGGTTCCGGTCGGCCTATCTCCAACTTTTGGGCCGCAGCCACTAAATCCTCTAGGCTTCCGACCAGGTAATCCTTAAAGCTCTGTACCCGAATGGCAACTTCTTGGGATGACCCAGCAAAGGTACTCCGCATTTCTTCCCGAATCCGTTCCTGTCGCCGTTCCAATTGTTCGATCGAGAGGTGGAGCTTGTGTTTACGCCGTTCCAGATCACCCAAGGTATCCTGGACAAATTTCGCCAGGTAATCCTGAGATTCGGCAATTTCCGTTTGCAGGCGATCGCGCTTGGCTTCTAAATCCCCAAGGTTTGCTTTCAGCGCCTGGACGGCTGCTTTCAATCGCACTTGCTCCTGGGCCAAACCTTGGACAACGGGTTCCAAAACATCCGGCTCGGATTGCTCAGACTGCAACGTTTCAAAACCAGATGGCTCAAGCTGAAATGGTTCAGAGCTAGATTGCTCAAGTCCAGACTGCTCAGCATTACTGGAATTAGACATCGTTTCAGAGGATGCTGAACCAACCTCTGCCGCAGGATTGGGTTTAGACGGATTGAATGGCTGAAGTTCGTCGGAAGGAAGGTCAGAAGGCATAGCGTCGGAAGGCATACAACCGGAATTTTATAGTAGAACAATTTTAATAAATTTGCGGAACGGAACTCTGGGTGAAGCTAAGGAGTGCTTTTGGGACAACGCTGCTCTAGACAGACTCGCAATTGTTGTGGGTTAAATAAAATGGGAAGAAAGTGGATACTGTTGACTTCCTTGAAATAGAACAAAATCGGGATCGGTGACCAAAAAATTTCCCAGTTTTGCCACTCACTGTAGGGGAATCGACGAATGCGAGTTTCTCCGCGATAGACATCTAGATCCGTAGGCGTAAAAGTCAGGCGTAGGCTGGCCGTTTGAATTAACAGAAAGAGGCCAAAGGCGAAGATCGGTAGGCCGACCCAAATTTGGACAAACAGCCCTGCAAATCCAGCTAGGAGTAACACGATCGGAATTTTGTAGCTGGGGGCAAGTTCTACGGTTTCGGTGGGTTGGGGGGTTGAAGTTGCAGAGGTCACAGCGATCGCCTTGTTCAGTTCCATAGCAAGTTTAGCTAATCCTTATCCTAACTGCTCTATCACCCTGCTCTATCACCTGAGATCCTGAATTACGCAGGAGTTTTTTTGTTCAATGGGTTAGGATCCGCTGATAATCGGATGATAGTCGGACAGAAATGCTGGGAGGGGGGCGTAAAGAATCTTGTCATTCAAAATAGCTTGGCTCACTGACTAATTTGCGGATTCTGTCCTGCATTGATGAATAACCTCGATCGGGAGCAACAGGGTTGCTTCAATCTGGTGTCTAGTTTCTTCACTGACTGCGCCTGTAATTTTCAGCAATTGGACAAGAAACTGATTAGCACGATCGTATTGCTGGAGGCGTTCTTGCTGTTGTCGATTAAATTGCCAAGCATGACCGATGTTGCGATACTCAATCATCATCCAACGTAATTGTTCTATCCAAATTTGGCCGTAGGTTTGCCACCAAATTAAAAATGTATCGACTCCTCCCTGATCGGCGGCAAGAATAGCTGCTTTGTGATGTTCTAAGTAACAGGTGAGTTCAGGGGCAAGGGTTCGGGTGCAATCGAGGGCACAGTCCAAAGCGCGGATCAGGTCGATCGCCAGCGTACAATCCAAGGCACAATCTAAGGCAAGGGCTGGGGCATGAACCAGTGCCAAGGTGCAATCGAGGGCACGGGCGAGAGCACGGGCTAAAGCCAGGGCACGATCGAGGTCAAAATCGAGGGCACGGGCGAGAACGCGGACGAGGGCAAAGTCTAAATCCAGATTGAAGTCGAAATCCAAATCCAACGTGACATCGATCGCTAAAGCGGCATCTAGGGTACGAGCACGGGCCAGATCGCAGCTAGGAGCGCTAGTCAGAGCCAGGGATAAGCCTAGATAAAACATTCGCACCGCAGCCGGTTTGTAGGAGGCTGCAAGGGTATTTGTTTTCTGATTGACCCAATCGAGAAAGGTTTGGAGTTGACTATCCTGAGCCACCATTTGATCAATGGCTTGTTTAATAACATTGATCAAGGAATCGGCCTGTTTCTGGGAGCGCACAATTTGATCGATAGTCTGTTGCCAGGGTTGACTGGTGATTTTTTCAGCCAGTTGAGTGAGGGGCAATGACAACAGCCATTGTGTAATGAAATATTCTTGAAAGGTGAGATGAGAAAAGAACCATTGATGATTGGCCTGCTCAGTCAAAAGTCCCGGTTGGGCTGCGATCGTATGCAAGACCGCTAATCCATCACGATAGTGATTCAACTGAAGGGTTTGGGCAATATGATTGACAATTTCTGACTGATTAAATAGGACAAAATTAGGGGTATTCTCAATTTTTTGAACCGCGATTTCCATCAAGATTTGCCTGCGATCGTGAACGGTGAGCTTCTGGCAAATCTGAGGCTGGGAAAACTTCGAGCCTAAGCTAGATGAATCTTGAGGTTGCCGATGCCAATTGCCAAGCAGTAACTCGATCGCCTGTTCATAGAATTGGGAAGCCTTGTGGGGGAGCTCTCCAGTATTTTCAAAAATCCAACAGGCAAGGTTGAGCAGAAGTGGGGTAGGCGTTAGGTTCTGGTTAGCCAGAGTATGGACAACCAGTTTTAAAAAGTATTGCCACTGATGATCAATTTGATCTTGAGAAACAATTGCTGTTTTTAACCAAACTTTGACAAATTTTTCAACTTGTCTATCGTTTAAATCTGCAATTTTAACGCTTGTGAATAAGTGATTTTTTAAAAGACCGATCGAAGGAGTTCGACAACTGAGAATTACATGGTTTTTTCGATAAACTGGATGTTGCAATAACCAACAGATTTGATCTTGTACCTTTTTACGAAATGCAATGGGCACCTCATCCAAACCATCTAGTAAAATCAGAAGTTTTCCCTGGGTCAGCAGAGAATTAAGTTGATTTCTGGCCTGAATACATTCTTGAGAATTCGGGGTTGGGGCACATAAATCCATCGCCACCAGGAGAAAATATAGAAAATGCCAATTGGACTGATCCACTTGACGGAGATCAATCCAAACTGGAATTAAATCGGATTTAAATTTTCCGTTACAGCATGCCGTGGCAAGTTGTTGGAGGAGTATTGTCTTGCCTGATCCCGGTTTTCCAAGAATGAGGAGATGGGACTGGTCATTGGCTACTGCAAAACTAGTGGAGTGTCAGGATTAATTTTGTGAGTTTGAGCGAGAATGGATTTAGGATCTGATTGGTTCTGAAATCCACTCTTGTAGGAATATCGTATGGGCAAAGTGTACA